>NZ_JBEZWL010000004.1:125510-125706 GCF_040648015.1 Streptomyces sp. NPDC029216
GTGCCCGTGGCCGGGCCATTCGGGCTTGCCGTGGTCTCCGTGGCCGGGCCATTCGGGCTTGCCGTGGTCTCCGTGGCCGGGCCATTCGGGCTTGCCGTGATCCCCGTGGCCGGGCCATTCGGGCTTGCCGGGCGGCTTGGGAATGCCGCCGGTTACGCCACCGTTGGTTCCGCCCGTGGTGGTGCCGCCTGTGGTG
>NZ_JBEZWL010000004.1:125804-147551 GCF_040648015.1 Streptomyces sp. NPDC029216
AGGGGCCGCTCGTGGTGGTGCCGCCTGTGGTGGGGCCGCTCGTGGTGGTGCCGCCTGTGGTGGGGCCGCTCGTGGTGGTGCCGCCTGTGGTGGGGCCGCTCGTGGTGGTGCCGCCTGTGGTGGGGCTGCCCGTGGTGGTGCCGCCTGTGGTGGGGCCGCTCGTGGTGGTGCCGCCTGTGGTGGGGCCGCTCGTGGTGGTGCCGCCTGTGGTGGGGCCGCCCGTGGTGGTGGTGCCGCCCGTGGTGCCGGCGTCACACGTCCCACGGTTGATCACGTTGGTGTCCATCGTCACCGCGCCGTTACGAGCCAGCGCTCGTCCGTCGATGTCCGCCCCCGTGGTCAGGGAGATGGAGGTCAGGGCCATGATGGTGCCGACGAAATTGGTTTCGGTGCCGAGGGTGGCCGAACTCCCGACCTGCCAGAACACGTTGCAGGGCGAGGCCCCGTTGATGAGGGACACGCTGCTGGAGCTTGCCGTCGTCAGAGCCGAACCGACCTGGAACACCCACACGGCGCTGGGGTCGTCCTGGGCGTCCAGGGTGAGGGTGCCGGTGAGCCCGAGGGTGGAGGAGGCGGTGTACACACCCGGAACCAGGGTCAGGCCCCCGGCGTCCGGAGGAAGGGCTGCGTCCGTGGCCTGTCCGGCGGCGTTGTTGTAGGCCATGACCAGGTCGCTCTTGGCCTGGAGGCCCACGGGGTCGATCGGGCCGGAGTGCTGGGTGCCGTTCACGGTGCCGGGCGGAAATCCGCTGATGGCGGTTCCCGGACTCACTCCGAGGTCACCGGTGATGACCGAGGGGCCGGTATTGGTGATCTCCGAGCCGGCCAGCACGGCGAAGCTGGCGGCTGTGCCCAGAGGTACGGGTCTTGCGATGGCGTGTGCCCGGGTCGGCGTCACCGCGACCACGGCAGAGGCGATCACCGTGGCGAGTACCGTCGCGATCCAGACCGGCGTCGTGCGTCTTAGCGCCGAGCCGGAGATATTCAGCGTCATCGGAGGCGAACTCCTGTGGGTGGGGGGTGGCGTAATTGACGGTCTCGGCCGTACAGGACCGTCTTACTGTCGCTGGCATATTACGCAGCAACCTGCAAAGGGCTGGGATTCGCTCGCGATTTCCGTGTCGTGGGCCATTTGCGCCGGCGGGTCAATAGTACAAATAGCCGAATGGATTAATGGGCCTTGTGGGGGAAGCGGATATTCCTGTGCATCCTCGGTCTGGGCTGCGAGAATCCATGGGGCGACGGCGGGGCCGAAACGGGTCGACGGCAGTGCGCGACACGGCACCAGAACGGACCCAACTCCCCCTGGGCATGGCAGTCTGGGGGCCGGAAAAGGGTTCTCGGAACGGAGGGGCACAACCCGTGGGCGTCGACGTCAATCCCACCGTCAGCAGGCGCCGGTTGGGAGCGGAGCTACGCCGGCTCCGGCAGGCCGTAGGCATGACGACGCAGCAGGTGGCGGAACGGCTCCTGATCTCGCAGCCCAAGATCAGCCTCCTCGAGAACGGCCGCCGCCTCATCAAGCCCCGCGACGTGCGCGATCTCTGCCTGCTGTACGGAGTCCAGGACCAGCGGCTCGTCGACGACCTGATGCGGCTGGCCCGGGAATCGGGCCGACAGGGCTGGTGGAACGCCTACGGCGACATCCCGTACGGCGCCTACATCGGTCTGGAGGCCGAGGCCGCCACGATCCACACCTACGAGCCCCTGGTCATCCCGGGCCTGCTGCAGACCCCCGCCTACGCCCGCGCGGTCATTGCAGGAACGATCCCGCACGCCGTCGGCGACCAGGCTGCCACGCGCCTCGAGGTACGGCTGCGGCGCCAGGAGCGGCTGGCCGCCCCCGAGAACCCGCTGCGCTTATGGGCCGTACTGGACGAAGGGGCGCTGCGGCGCGTCGTGGGCAGCCGCGAGGTGATGCGCGAGCAACTGGAGCATCTGAACAGCCTCGGTGCCCAACCGCACATCACCGTTCAGGTTCTCCCTCACGAGGTGGGGGCGCACCCGGGTGTCTCCGGACAGTTCTCGCTGCTCGAATTCTCCGATGCCACCGATGTGAGTGTGGTGTATCTGGAGAGGTTTACCAGCGACCTCTATCTGGAGAAACGATCCGATGTGCGGATCTACGGCGGCCTGTATGCGCATTTGCAGGCCCAGGCATTGAGTCCGGACAGTACCCGGCAGTTTGTCGCCGAAGCCGTCGAGGCATACGTCGGCGCGGAATTCAGGGCGACACCCTGAAGAGCAGGCAGCATGCCTTCCGCGGTGGCGCTCACGATGACGAACGCGATCGCGCGCGGACCAGCAGGAACGATGACGTAGCCGTCCGGGTCGCGGAAGGAGAACGTGTGCTGGCCGCCGTCGCGCGCGCTGACCGATGCACCATCGGACCGGGTGCAACGGGTCTTTCATTCCGTGTCCGGCAGCCAGGCGTTGTTGTTCGCGTTGTACCAGTACCTGTGGCCGGCGTTCAGGGCGACCGTGCGGAACGGGCGGCCGTGGTCGTCGATGCGGGTGGTGCCCTGGCGGTCGCCACTGCTCCAGGCCAGCTCCAGGTACCAGCTGACGTCCTGACCGAGCGTGGCGGCGTCGATGTTCAGCACCTGGGGGTCGGTGGCGGAGACCTTGTACGGGAAGTCGGTCGAGGCCGTCGGCCGCTCTCCCTCCTTGCCGGGTACGGGCCTGGCCCTCGGGGAGGCGTCGTCCAGGTCCACGGCGAAGGAGGCCGGCACCAGCGCGCCGCCGCAACCGGCGCCCATGGTGTACGCGTTCCAGCCCGGAGCCTTGCGGCCGCTCACGACATGGACGTACAGCGCGTGCAGGACCGCGGGCTTGCCCTCGGTGCCCTGGACGGTCAGCTGCATGCGCAGGTGCCCCGCCGGGACGGCGTCGAGGGCCCGGGCCCACCCTTCGGTCGCCTGCCCGGCGGGGGGCGGGGGGACCGTGCCGGGTGCCTTGTCCAGGGCGAACCACTGGTCGCAGGGGCTGTCCCAGTTGTCGGGCAGGACGTTGACCGTGAAAGGGGCGGCGGGGGAGGCCCCCTCCTTGGCGGTGGCCGGCGACGTTGCCGCGGACGTAGCCGGGGGGGACGACGGTCCGGGGCTGGACGGGGGTGCGGAATCGGCTGTGGGCGTGGGTGACGACGACCCGCCGGACGGCAAGGCCGGGCCCGCCGCCGTCCGCTCGCGCGAGGACGGCTGGGCGGCGGCGTGGCGCGTGTCCCCGTGACCCGTATCTCCCATGGCGGAGAGGGCGGCGGCGGTCCCCGCCACCGCGGCGGTGGCCACGGCGGCCGCAAGGGCGAGCAGCAGCCGAGGACGCCGGGCCCCCGGTACGGAGCTCCGGGCGGGGCCCGGCTGGATGAGGGCGGCGGGGGCGTCTGCGGCTGCCTCCGTTGCCGGTGCGGGGACGGGTGCCTCCGCCGCCGGCGCGGGAGCGGGTGGCTCCGCCGGTTCGGGTGCGTCCGTTGCCGCTGTGGGGGCGGGTGCCTCCGCCGGTGCCGGCGCGGGAGCGGGGGCAGGCGCCGGGGCGGTTGCCTCCGCGGCAGGTCCGGGCGCCGGGGTGGACCCGGCCGCGGACGCCGGGGCCGGTGCGGGTTCGGTCTCCGCCTGCGGCCGGACCTCCGAAGCCCGCCCAGCCACGACCACCGCCGATGCGGGCGGCACCTCCGGCGCGGCGTCACCGCCCCGCGGCGCCGCGGAGTTCGCCGCCCCCGACCCCGGGGCCTGCCCGTCCGTCACCCCCCGCCGCCGCTCCACCAGCGCCAGCAGCCACTGCCGGTGCAGCGCGACCAGTTCGTCGGCCGAGGCACCGCAGACCCGGGCGAACCGTTCCACCGGGGCGTAATCCGCGGGCACCGCCGCGCCGCTGCAATAGCGGTGCAGCGTCGAGTTGCTGGAGTGCAGACGCTTCGCGAGCGTGCCGTAGCTGCGCCCCGAGCGCTCCTTGAGTCCGCGCATCAGCTCCGCGAACCGCTCCGTCTCCGTGGCCATTCCACCCTCCCCCTCATCCCGGAAGCACGTTCCAGGGTCGCCCGATCGCCCAGGTGAGAGGGGTCGGGAGCGTTCCAGGGTTCCAACTATCCCGGTCATGACGCCACTGGGACGAAACCGGCCCCACAGTTGCGTCATCAGCCGGTCGGTCCGCCATCGGACCAGCGGTCGGATTCGGCGGTCGCAACGGGAGGGCCCCCACCCGCCCCAGCGACCGCCCTCGGCCGCCTGCGGCAGCAGGCGACCGGAACAGCAGCCCCACCCAACGTCTCGTCAGACGGGAAGCGGAAGCCTCCGTCTGACGACCGCACCGACACGGAGAGTTCCCCATGCGCACCCACCGACTCCGCACCACCGCCCTGGCCGCCGCCACCGCCGGCCTCGCTCTGGCCCTGACCGCCTGCGGCGGCTCGGACAGCGCCGCCGGGCCGACCGGGAACCCTGCCGCGACCAAGAGCGCGGACAAGCCGGTCTCGACCGGGACCGTGACGCCGTCCGGGGAGGGCGCCTCCGCCGCCGCGTCCGCCGGCAAGGGCACCGGAACCGGCACGGCCACCGCCACCCCGGCGAAGGCCGGTTCGGGCGGCAAGAACACGGGGGGCACCACCGATGAGTCCTACGCCTACACCCACCCCTGCTCGGCGCGCGACCTGACCGTCAAGGTCAATTCCCCGACGGGCACTCCGGCCACCGTCCGCGTCATCACCGTGACCAACAACGGTTCCACCTCCTGCGGTCTGGACTACTTCCCCACCGTCGGCTTCAGCGCCAAGGGCGGCGCGCTCGGTCTCCAGGCCACTGCCCCCGGTGGACTGGGCGGCGCCCCGGCGTACCCGGTGCGCCCCGGCGCCACCGCGTACGCGGCCGTGGACCTCAACCCGTCGGGCGGCACCGGCCCCGTGGCCGACGAGGTCAACGTCCTGGCCGACAAGGAGCACATGCCGAACGCGGACGGCGTCAGCCTCCAGCTGGCCAAGCCGGGCAGCGTCGCCAACCCGAAGGTCGGCCTGTACCGCACCAACACCCGCGACGCGCTGAGCGCCTTCTGAACGGAGTCCCGGGGGCCGCGGCCCCGGCCGTCCCACCGGGTGTGTCACCGGACGGGCTCAACTGTCCTGGGGAAACGCCAGACGACTTCCTCGCCGAACTCAGGGCGGTCCGAGACGAGCTCAAGCCCCTGGAGCGCGAGTTGGCCCAGCTCCGGGGCCAGATCGACAAGGTGCACCAGCGCCAGGACGAAATAGTCCGGCGGCTCGGCGGGTACGAGAAGGCCACTCCCGTGTCCGCTGTCTACCGCCTCTACTGGCACGTTGTGGCACGCCCTTCCCAGTGGCGCGAGCGCGGGGGAGGCCCCAGAGTGCGTGTGATCCAGCACACGCCGCCGGGAGCGATGACTTCGCCTCTTGCCGTCGGTCATACAAGCGAAACGACCGACTGAAGGAAGGCCCGCCATGACCCACACGCTGACCGCCCCGCACGACATCGTCGCCATCGCGCCCGCATCGCGCCCGGCGGCGCGGTGGGCGGTGACCGGCGGCATGGTGGCGGGCCCGCTGTTCCTGGCGGTTGGACTCGCCCAGGGCTTTGCGCGGGACGGCTTCGACTTCACCCGTAACGCGATCAGCCAGCTCGCCCTCGGCGAGGCGGGCTGGGTCCAGACGGTGAACTTCCTGCTCGCCGGCACGCTGTTGATCGCCGGCGCGGCGGGACTGCGACGGGTGCTGCGCGGTGGCGCGGGCGGCACGTGGGGCCCGGTCCTGGTCGGCGTGTTCGCCGTCTCCTTCTGGGTCGCCGCGGTCTTCCCGGCCGACGCCGGGGCGGGCTTTCCCGTCGGCGCCCCCGACGCGACCGTGATGAGTGGGCACGGCGCCGTCCACATGTTCGGCGGGATGGTCGGCTATCTCGCCCTGTGCGCCGCGTTCGTCGTCCTGGCCCGTCCGCTCGCCGCCCTGGGCCTGCGGGGCTGGGTCGTCGCCACCCGCCTCGTACCGGTCGTCGTCCTCGCGGGCTTCATGGCCTCGGCCGTCTCCGTCCTGGCTTTCACCGCCGGCGCGGGACTCGGCCTGCTGTGGCTGACCGGGGTGACGGCCCGGCTGGCCGGAACCCCGGCGAACCGCTAGCGGAAGAAGTATGGCCGTCCGTTCGACGGCAGCCCCCCGCGACGGGAACGGCCTAGGCCACGAGTCGAGCCAACCCCCGATCTCCGCCCCCAGTCACGGCAGGAAATGCGGACGCCCTCACGGACGACGGTGCGCTCTGACCAGGTCATACAGGGTCCTTCAGGCGTTCAAAAGAGGAGTCCGGGTCGAGACGTGCGGGCAGGCCGAAGAGGGGGAACAAGCGCTCGGTGTCGCGGAAGGCGTGGATGCCGGTGATGCGGTTGCCGGAGAATTCGATGACTTGGAGTGCCCAGGGGTCGTAACCCGTTCCGTCTGGGCTCGGCCGGTACTGGCCGAAGGCGGGGGTGCCGTTCGCCGTGGTCGGGACCAGACGGGAGCCGCGGCAGCCGACGGCGGGGCCGGTCAGCCACGCCTGGATGTCGGGGACGCCGCGCATCCACTTCGCGTACGGGGGCAGGCACAGGGTGGCGTCGACGTGGAGCAGCATGTTCAGCTCCTCCATGTCGTAGCGGGAGAAGGCCATCGCGTACCGCTCGGCCAGCATCCGGCGGACGGCGTCGGGGGGCCGGGTGCCGGAGTCGTCGACGTGGCCACGGTGTGCGGCGAGTGTGGCTCGGGCCCGCTGGAGAGCGCTGTTGACCGAGGCAACGGTCGAGCCGTGCAGCTCGGCCACCTCGCGGGCCGAGAAGGCCATCACGTCCCGGAGGATGAGCGTGGCTCGCTGCTTGGGCGGCAGGTGCTGGAGCAGGGCGATGAACGCCAGTCGTACCGACTCGCCCGCCGTCGCCGCCGCCTCGGGGCCCCCGCCGGGACAGGGCCCGATCCACATGGCGGCGTCCTCCGGGTCTCCTGGGGACGAGGCTCCGGACGAAGGCTCCAAGAGGTCCATCGGTAGAGCCCGCCGCCTGCCCGCTGCCAAGGCGTCCAGGCACACGTTGGTGGCGATGCGGTAGACCCACGACCGCAACGACGAACGTCCCTCGAACCGCTCGATGTTCTGCCAGGCCCGGACCATCGTCTCCTGCACGGCGTCCTCGGCCTCGGCGTGCGACCCCAGCATCCGGTAGCAGTACCCGGTCAGTTCTCCCCGGTACTCCTCAAGCCTGATCGTCGCCCTTGGTGCCACGGTGTCCCGCATGCTTCCCCCTCCCGGCCTCGTGCGGTCGGCTCCTCGCTGAGGCTGCGGCAACGATACGCACGACGAAGGACCAGATCTCACTGACCTGGTCCTTCGTTCAGGGGCGGATGGCATCCGCACCCCTGGAGAGGGCGATCCCGACCGTGGAAGCGGCGTCCGCCGGTACGCGCGTCCAGGCGGCCGCGGTCGAGGCGAGCACACCGTTGTCGTCGGCGATCACGTCAACCCGTGTACCCGCCTTCCCGCACATCGCAGCGTTGGCCGCTGCTGAGAAGCGCGAACTTCCGGCTCTTCGCCCTCGGCCAGACGGCATCCAACACGGGGACGTGGATGCAGAAGGTGGCCCAGGACTGGCTGGCCCTGGAGCTGTCTCACGGCAACGGCACGGTCCTGGGCATCACCACGGCGTTGCAGTTCCTGCCCCTCCTGCTGCTCGGCCCCTACGGCGGCGTCCTCGTGGACCGCCACTCCACACGGCGGATCCTGCTCGCCTCCCAGACGGTCATGGCGGCCCTCGCACTGATCCCCGCCCTGCTCGTCGCCACCGGCACGGCCCGCCTGGACACCCTCTACGTCCTGGCCCTCGCCCTCGGGCTCACCATGGTGGTCGAGAAGCCCGCCCTGCAGGCCTTCATCGGAGAATCCGTCGCACCCGGCCAGCTCGTCAGCGCCCTCGCCTTCAACAGCGCCGTCCTCAACCTCGCCCGCATGGCGGGCCCCGCGCTCGCCGGACCCCTCATCGTCCTCGTCGGCCCGGGCCCCGCCTTCCTCGCCAACGCCTTCTCCTACCTGACCGTGATCGTCTGCCTGCTGCGCATGGACCCTGGGGCCGGCCGCCCGGCCCCGCCGGTTCCCCGCGCCAAGCGGCAAGTACGGGCCGGCCTGCGCTACGTCCGCGACCGCCGCGACCTCGCGCTCACCCTGGTCCTCGTCGCGGTCGTCGTCGCGTTCGGCATGAACTTCCAGATCACCACCGCGCTGATGATCACCCGCGTCTACCGCGCCCCGGATGCCGTGTTCGGGCTCGGCAACACCGCCCTGGCCGCCGGCTCCGTCATCGGCTCACTCCTGGCCGCCCGCCACCCGCGGGTGACCTGCCGCCGACTGGCCGCCGCCGCCCTCGCCTTCGGGGCGCTGGAGACCGCCTGCGCCCTGATGCCCGGACCGGTCACCTTCCTCGTCCTGCTCGTCCCGACGGGAACCGCGCTGCTTGTCTTCCTCACGGCCGCCAAGGCCCGCCTCCAGCTCGGCGTCGGCGACGGCATACGCGGACGGATCATGAGCCTGTACCTCCTCGCCACCCTGGGCACCACACCCCTGGTGGCCCCACTGATCGGATGGCTCGCCCAGAGCGCCGGCCCCCGGACCGCCCTCGTGCTGGGCGGCGCCGTATCCGCGGTCGCGGCCCTCACGATCGGCCTGCTCTACCCGCGTACGCCCACACCCGTCGACTTCACACCTCACCCGTTCGCCACCCCTCGGCCACACACCACCTGAACAGACCACGGACGTCCGCCCCTCCGACGACAGGGCCCACGAGACCACGGCAAGGTGACTGTCGGCGGCCCCTGCGGCGTAGAGAAATCCGGTACCGCGCACAGCCGCGGCCCTCGCGTGACGGTGAAATGTCATGGCGGCGAGGGGACGCGGCTGGTGTCCGGTGCGGGGAAGGTCGCCGTCAGGACGTGGGATCCGTCCGGACCCGGGCGGGCATGGAGCCGGCCCCCGGCCGGCTCCGTCCGTTCACGCAGGCCCGGCAGGCCGAACCCGCCCCTGGGCAGGCCCAGGCGTGCTGCGCCGGGTGGGGGCGGGGAGTGGCCGACGGTCACGGTCAAGGGGCCCTGCCCGTCGGCCACATGGACTTCGATGTCCGCGCCGGGCGCGTGCTTGGCCGCGTACGACCTCCCATACGGGTAGATGCGGCCGTGCTGGTCACGGGAGTCGCTGCGCCACACTTGGCCGCGGTGTCAGTCAACGGGCCGTAGCGCGCGCTCGGAGCGCAGCGCCGCCCAGGCGGCCACGGCGGCCAGGGCCGCGACCCCGGCGAGGGCGAGGCCGCCGGTCAGGGGTGCGGGATCGGACGGGGCCTGGTTCCAGAGGTAGAGCTGGTATTGGGCCTCGCCGGGCAGGTTCAGCAGATCGGCGATCCAGCGGTGCGGCAGGAACGGCGCCGCCGGAAGCAGCACGAGCGGCGCGGTCACCAGCAGGGGACCGATGCCGAGCGCGAGGGTCCCGATGACGCTGCGCAGCAGGGCCGCCGCGAGGGCGGCCAGAGAGATGAAGAGGAGTTGGACGAGGAGGGCGGCGGCGATCGCGCCTGCGGCCTGGCCCCACGTCGCGGACTCGACGGGCAGGGGAGGTGACGTGTGGACGACCCCGCCGGCGAACCCGGAGGGCACCGCGCGGGGCCGCACCGGCCACAGCCGGGCGTATGCCGAAGTGCTCAGCCACAGCAGCACGCCGGTGACGATCTGGCTGGCGAGTGACAGGGCGAGTGCGGCGCCGACCTTGCGGGCCCACAGCACCCCGACCCTGTTCTCGAACAGGCGCAGGGCGCTCCAGGTGCCGCCTTCCAGGGTCTGGCCGAGCCCCGTGGCGACGACCACTGCCGTGAGGACGAGACCCAGCAGGGTCGCGAACTGCCATGCCGCCGCTCGCAGCGCCGACGGGAGCGAGGTGAGCGCCGACACCGAGGGGTCGAGCACCCCGTACGGGGCTCCCGCCATCCAGAGCCGGCCGACGAGAGCCAGGGCCAGCAGCATCACAACTGCGGTCGCTCCCCATACGGGAGCGGTCCACAGGGCTCGCAGCTCGCCGGCGCAGGCGGTCCCCTCCCCGCGCGTCGGCCGCCGCCGGTTACCGGCCATCAGGCGCGGTCCCGGGTCCGGTTGAGGCGGTCCAGCCCGAGCCAGAGCAGGCCGATGAGGGCCAGGGTCGGCAGGACGCGGAGCAGGACGGGGGCCGTGGAGGGGTCGGTGGAGATCCAGAAGTGGTCCCAGACCCCGTCCACCGCACCGAAGCCGACGAGGTCGGCCAGCGCGCCGCCGGGGAGCCAGGCGCCCAGCCCCGGGGCGGCGGAGGTGCGGACCACCAGGACGAGCAGCAGCATCCCGGCGAGGAAGGTGCGCATCGGCTGGCGCAGCAGTGCACCGAGGGCGACCGCGACGGCTGCGGCCCCGGCCAGCACGGCTGCCCCGGCCAGTACGCCGAGTGCGGTGTCGGCGAGGACGGTGCCAAAGGCGCCGGGCGAAGGCAGCGTGTAGGCGTTGCGGCCGTAGAGCAGGCCGAACGCGGCTGTAATGGCGGCCGACACGCACAGCAGCATCAGACTCCACGCCCAGACGGCCAGGGCCTTGGCGGCGAGCAGCCTGCTGAGGCGGGACTCGTAGAGGAGGAGCGGCACGATGCTGCCCCGGCTCCACTCGCCGGCGACGGAGAAGGCCGCCAGCATGACGAGGAGCGCGAGCCCGGGAACGGACGTCAGCAGCCGTACGGTCCACAGCAGGGCGCCCACGGGATGCTGGGCCTGCGCGGCCCGCACCCCTGCAGCGGTGAACCTGTCCTGGATCCGCTCCAGTCCGACGGCCTGCAGGGGCACTTCGGCGAGGCACCCGGCCTTCTGCTCCGGGGTGTTCCGCGGGGACTCACACGATCTGGGGAGGAAGTCGAGGTTGGCCTGCACCTGCGTGATGTTGTACGAGGCCATGTTCTGGCTCACCCAGGCGCAGTAGAGGGAGCCGAAGACGAACAGCGCGGCGAGGGTGAGGGCGAGCGGGTGCCGCAGCAGCCGCCGGGTCTCGGCCCGGACGAGGCGGTTCACTGGTGGCCGCCGTTCCCGACGAGCCCGAAGAACCAGTCCTCGAAGGCGGCCGGACCGCTTTCCGGGTCGTAGCCGAGCGCGTCGAGAGTGCCGGCGGCGACGACGCGGCCCTGGGCGAGCATGATCACGCGGTGGCAGATCCGCTGGATCTCGTCGAGCTGGTGGCTGGAGACGAGGACGGCGGCCCCGCGCGCGGCCTCCTCGGCCACGATCCGCCGCACCATGCGCAGTCCCTCGGGGTCGAGCCCGTTGGTGGGCTCGTCGAGGATCAGCAGATCGGGCTGCTTGAGCAGCGCCGCGGCGATGGCCAGCCGCTGCCGCATGCCCTGCGAGTACGTCCCGAGGCGGCGGTCGGCGGCGCCGGTCAGCCCGACGCGGTCGAGCGTGCGGGCGATCCGTCCGCCGTCGGGAAGCCCGGCGGTGTCGAGCAGGGTGCGCAGCATGGCGCGTCCGGTGGACCACCGGTGGAAGGCGGGCGCGTCGAGCGCGGCTCCGAGCCGGTCGAGCTGCCGCGGCCGCATGGGCAGGGACTCCCCGAACAGCCGCACCTCACCGGAATCGGGGGTGGACAGCCCGGTGATCACCCGCATCAGGGTGGTCTTGCCGGCGCCGTTGAGCCCGAGGAGGCCGACGATCTCGCCGGCCTCCAGGCTGAGATGGACCCCTTCCAGCACGGAGTGCTTCCGGAAGCTCTTGGTCACTTCGTGACAGGAAAGGACGATCATCGTCTGAGATTACTTCCAGTCGTAGCCGACCCGGCCCTGAGCGCCGTTGCTCGTGGCGCACGCGTCCTGCGATGCCGACTGGCTTTGCCCGGGGCCGTCCAACGGCCGGTCTCCGCACCCACGCCCTCGTCGGTGAAGGAGAAGTTCTTGATCTCGCATGGCGCAGTCGGAGTGCAGGCGCCGGAGGATCTCGACGGCAGGTCGTTCAGCTACGGAGGCCGTGCTCCATGGGAAGGCGACCGTGCGGGCGCGGGCCGGCGCACCCCCAGCCATGATCGTTTGCGGGCGCAGCCCTGCACATGCAGCAAAGGCGCCCCCCCGCAGGGCTGCCGCCCGAGGTGGTGTTCGGGCACGTGGGGCGGCCGCTCCGGCACGTTGGACGTTCCCGCCGCCCCCAGGACGACTCGAGGACGTCGCCGGCGGCCCGGTGCCAGAGGTCCTCGAGTTCGCGCTTGTCGGTCCGGCTGTTGGTGGACGCGATGGCGATGCCGCCTGACCGATCAGGGGCGCCGGGAAAGAGGTTGCTCCGGAGCGGGAGATCGCGGCGGTGGCACAGGTCGATGCGCTGGCCGAGGCGATCGGGATTCGGTGGCGGTCGATGGCCTTCCTCGGTGCCTGCGGGCCGATACGACCGGAGGAGCAGGCCGGTCTTCGGCGCAAGGGCGTGGAAGGCGCATTGATCTACCAACACTCTGATCACGAGCGCCAGAAGGAGGCGGTCGGCGGGCTGGACGGGATGGTGCGGGACTCCTGGGCAGGTCTAGGCAACGAAGAAGGCCCAGGTCGCTGACCTGGGCCTTCTTGCAAGAGCGGATGACGGGAATCGAACCCGCGCTATAAGCTTGGGAAGCTCATGTTCTACCATTAAACTACATCCGCACGGCCGGTCCAGTTGCCTGGAGCCTTACCGTTGCACACTGTACCCCATGATCGACCCCGCGTGAATCCACCCCCGGGGTCGTCGTCGTCTCCGTGGTGCACCAGGCGTCACGCGCACGGGAGTTGGGGCGTACCTTTGGGGTGCGGAGCGGCGGCTGGAGTGGGTCCCGATCATCCCCTAATGTGGCGATTCATCGCAGTACGGCTTTGGGGAAAGGGACTCGATGGAACGCACAGTCGTCCGTTGTGCCGAAGGGCACGTTTTCAGCACCGCCTCCTTCCCGCTGCAGCACCTCGGTGCCGGCCGGATCGGACCCGGGCGGCTGCTGCGGTGTCCGCGGTGCGCGCGGTTGCGGCACGCGGTGCCGGTGGGCGGCGTCAAGCGGTAGCCGGCGGGACGTGCCGGCCGGGGCGCGCGGGTCCGCTCTCGATTGGGGGTGGCCCGCGCGCTCTGCGTATCCTCGGGGCGTGCTTCTCTCCGACAAAGACATCCGGGCCGAGATCGACAGCGGACGGGTTCGCATTGACCCGTTCGACGAGTCGATGGTGCAGCCCTCCAGCATCGATGTACGTCTCGACCGGTTCTTCCGGGTCTTCGAGAATCACCGCTACGCGCACATCGACCCCGCCATCGAGCAGCCCGACCTGACCCGCATGGTCGAGCCCGACGGCGATGAGGCGTTCATCCTGCATCCGGGTGAGTTCGTGCTCGCCTCGACGTACGAGGTCATCTCGCTCCCCGAGGACATCGCCTCCAGACTGGAGGGGAAGTCCAGCCTGGGCCGCCTGGGCCTGGTGACGCATTCGACGGCCGGGTTCATCGACCCCGGGTTCTCGGGCCACGTGACCCTGGAGCTGTCGAACCTCGCCACCCTGCCGATCAAGCTCTGGCCGGGCATGAAGATCGGGCAGCTGTGCATGTTCCGCCTCAGCTCGCCCGCGGAGTTCCCGTACGGCAGCGAGCGGTACGGGTCCAGGTACCAGGGGCAGCGCGGGCCGACCGCCTCGCGCTCCTTCCAGAACTTCCACCGCACCCAGGTGAGGCACGAGGCATGAGCGACGTACGCGAGACCCTGACCTACGAGGCGTTCGGCAGCGCCGTCCGCGAGCTGGCCCAGACCATCGCCGCCGACGGCTACGAGCCGGACATCATCCTCAGCATCGCCCGGGGCGGCGTGTTCGTCGCCGGCGGTCTGGCCTACGCGCTGGACTGCAAGAACATCCACCTCGTGAACGTCGAGTTCTACACCGGCGTGGGCACCACGCTGGAGATGCCGGTCATGCTGGCGCCCGTGCCCGAGGCGATCGACTTCACCGACAAGAAGGTCCTCATCGCCGATGACGTGGCCGACACCGGGAAGACGCTCAAGCTCGTCCACGACTTCTGCCTCGGCCACGTCGCCGAGGTGCGCTCCGCGGTGATCTACGAGAAGTCGCACTCGCTCGTGAAGTGCGAGTACGTGTGGAAGAAGACCGACGACTGGATCGAGTTCCCGTGGTCGACCGAGCCGCCGGTGGTCAAGCGCGAGGGCCAGATCCTCGACGCCTGAGGCGAGCAAGGGGAAGGGCCCGCCGCGCTGTGCGCGGCGGGCCCTTCCGTGTGTGTGCGGCGCCCGCTCAGAGCGTGCCGAGCTTGATCATCGACAGCAGGGCGACCAGCTGGATCGCGGAGGCGCCCAGCGCCTTCTGCCACGGCAGGTCGTGCGACTTGCTGACCATCGAGGTGAACAGCGCGCCGGCCGCCAGCCAGGTCACCCACCCCAGGATCTGCACCACCATGTTGTCGCCGCTCAGGAACACCGCCACCAGCAGGCGCGGCGCATCCGTGATGGACATGACCAGCATCGACAGACCCACGGTCGGCTGCCAGGCCCCGTCGCCGCCCAGCTGGCGGGCGAGGGTGTGGGTGACCGCGCCCAGGATCAGCCCGCAGATGACGAAGGCCACGCCGGTGCTCAGGACGATCGGGACCGCCTGGCCGAGGGTCGCCTTGATCACGTCCTCGCGGGCCTTGTCGAAGCCGAAGACGGCGAGCATCCCGTAGACGAAGGTCACGATCAGCGCCGGACCCCAGACGGCGTAGTCGCGCATCTGCAGGAACGTCGGACCGGGCCGCAGCACGATGCCGCGCAGCAGGTCCTTCCAGGGCAGCCGCGGCCCGGCCGGGGCGGGGGCCGGGGCGCCCGCCTGGTAGGTCGCCGCCTGGCTGTACGGGTCCTCGCCGAGGGAGAAGGCCTGGGTGTGGCCCGGGTTGTCCGCGTACGAGGACTCGTGCGGGGCGGCGTGGTGCGGGTGCTGGCCGCCGCCGTACGGGTCGAAGTACTCGGGCTCTCCTTGGCCGCCGCCCGTGCCGCCGCCGGCCTGCGGCCAGTGCTGCTGGGGCGGCGGGCCGCCGGCGGGCGGGTACGGCTGATGGCCGTACGGCGCCTGCTGCTGACCGTACGGCTGCTGCCGCGGGGTGTGCGGGGGTTGTTGAGGGGGGCGGTTGTCGTCCCGGCCCCGTCCGATCCTGAATCCAGCCACGTGATCGAAAGTACCTGCTCCAGCGGGCGGTGGTGGCCGGGTGGGTGGAAACGGGGCCTTTGCGGCTGAGCTGTGACATCCCCTAGGGGGTGTGGGGGGTGGGCGATTTACGAGGCTGCGGGGCGGTTTGCTGCTGTTCGTTACATTCCCTATGGAATGCGTATGGATGGGGCTCGTAGCTTCGTGAGTGTCGTCGAGCAAGTGAGTGCCTCCGACCCCCGAGCAAGGAAAGAGCCCCGCCATGCGCCGCACCAGCACCACCACCCTCCGTACCGCCGTCGTCCTGACCGGCGCCGCCGCCGTACTGGCGCTGCCCGTGGGGTCCGCCTTCGCGGACTCGCCGGAGGGGCCGGAGCCGCAGGTGCTGCCGGGGGTGGAGCGGCCGGCGGTGGACCCGACGCCGGAGGTGCAGCCGACCCCCGATGTGCAGCCGACGCCGGACGTCAAGCCGACGCCGGAGGTGCAGCCGACGGTGGACCCGTCCACCCCGCCCACGACCCCTCCGCCGGTGGCCGGGAAGCGGGTGTACGTCACCACGGTGAAGCTGGCCGACGGGTCGGTCGCGAAGGTCTACAAGATCGCTGACGGCCACTTCGAGGCGGACGTCTTCGCGGGCGGCACCAAGCTGGACACCCTGGTCAGCAAGGGCGGCAAGCCGGCGTACGGGCAGAACAACGGCCTGCACGTCGTCCTCCAGCCGAACGGCACCGTGACCTCGTGGATCGAGGGCGGCAAGCCGAAGCCGCCGAAGCCGAAGCCGAAGCCGAAGGACGAGGCCGGCGAGGAAGCCCGGAAGGCCTCGATCCGCATCACCATGCCGGACGGGCGGATCGCCAAGCTGATCGACGGCGGGCCGAAGGGCAAGCGCGTCGAGATCTCGATGCCGAACGGGAACGTGCTCGGCACCGTCGACCTGAAGAACCCGAGCGTCGTGAACGACGGCTGGACGTACAAGCTGGTCCGGGACGGGGAGCGGGTGAAGTTCGTCGTCATCGACGGCAAGGGCGGCGGGGACAGCTGGGTCTACGACTTCGCCAGTGGAAAGCTGATCGAGCGCTACGAGGCGGAGAAGCGCGGCGGGGTGGTCCCGAAGGGCGGGGTGAAGGCCGGCGCGGAGGGCGTCCCCACGCCGAAGGCCGACACCCCGGTGCTGCTGGCCGCCGGCGGGGGCATGGCCGCGACCGGAGCCGCCGGCCTGGGCTTCGCCCTCCTCCGCAACCGCCCCCGCGGCTGACCCCACGGGGTGCCCCTAGCGCCTCCAGCGCCGGCGGGGCCGGGTCCCGGCCCCGCCGGCGCCGGCCGGCGGGCTGGAGCGCGCGGAGCGGCATTCCCGCCTCGCCGGCGTTCGAGGCCGTGGAGTGACCCGCGCCAGCCGCCGGGCGGAGCCCAGAGGCGCATCCGGCGGTAGCCGGGGCCGCGAGCCCGGCCCCGGACATAGCGGAGCGGCCGGCCCCCTGTACGGGGACCGGCCGCTCCTGCTGTTGGTGCTGGTACTACTTGGCGCCCTCGGGCTTGGCCGGCGGCGCCTCCGCGGCGTCGCCCTCGGCCTCGGCGTCGGCCTTGGCCTCGGCGTCGGCCTTCGGCGCGGCAGCCTCCGGCTCGTCCTTGGCCTCGGCCGCCGCCTTCGCGGGCTCCTCGGCCTCGGGCTCCGCCGGGGTCTCGGCGTCGGCCTCCGGCTCGGCTTCTGCCTGCGGCTCGGCGTCGGCCTTCGGCTCGGCGTCGGCCTTCGGCTCGGCTTCCGCCTTCGGCTCCGCAGCCTCCGGCTCGGCCTTGGCCTCGGTCGCCGCCTCGGTCTTCGGCTCCGCCGTGGTGTCGGCGTCGGCCTTCGGATCGGTGGCTTCCGCCTCGGGCTTTGCGTTCGCCTTGGGGGCCTCGGCCTCCGCCTCGGGGGCGTCCGCCTTCTCCTCCGCCGCGGGAGCGGCCTCGGCAGCCTCGGCTTCCGCCTCGGCGGCGGTTTCCACCTCCGCGTCGGCCTTGGCCTTCGCTTCCGCGTCGGCCTTGGCCTTTGCCTCGGCGTCGGCCTTCGCTGCCGCCTCGGCCGCAGCCTTCGCTTCGGCCTCCGCCGCAGCCTTGGCCTCCGCCTCCGCCGCAGCCTTCGCTTCGGCCTCCGCCGCAGCCTTCGCCTCCGCTTCGGCCTCCGCCGCAGCGGCCGCCAGTTCCTCCTCCGTCGGTTCCGGGGTCTTCACCGACTCCAGGAGGAGCTGGGCGACGTCGACGACCTGGACGGATTCCTTGGCCTGGCCCTCGTTCTTCTTGCCGTTGACCGAGTCCGTCAGCATCACCAGGCAGAACGGGCAGGCCGTCGAGACGATGTCCGGGTTCAGGGACAGGGCCTCGTCCACGCGCTCGTTGTTGATCCGCTTGCCGATGCGCTCTTCCATCCACATCCGCGCACCACCCGCGCCACAGCAGAAGCCCCGCTCCTTGTGGCGGTGCATCTCCTGCTGGCGCAGCCCCGGCACGGCCGACATGATCTCGCGCGGCGGCGTGTAGACCTTGTTGTGGCGGCCCAGGTAGCAGGGGTCGTGGTACGTGATCAGGCCCTCGACCGGCGTCACCGGCGTCAGCCGGCCCTCGTCGATCAGGTGCTGGAGCAGCTGCGTGTGGTGGATGACCTCGTACTCGCCGCCCAGCTGCGGGTATTCGTTCGCGATGGTGTTGAAGCAGTGCGGGCAGGTCGAGACGATCCGCTTCGCCGACTTCGGCTTCTTCGTCGACGGGTCCTCGTCGTCCTCGCCGAACGCCATGTTCAGCATCGCGACGTTCTCCTGGCCCAGCTGCTGGAACAGCGGCTCGTTGCCCAGGCGGCGCGGCGAGTCACCGGTGCACTTCTCCTCGCCGCCCATGATCGCGAACTTGACGCCCGCGATGTTCAGCAGCTCGGCGAAGGCCTTCGTGGTCTTCTTCGCGCGGTCTTCGAGGGCGCCCGCGCAGCCGACCCAGTACAGGTAGTCGAACTCGGAGAGGTCCTCCGCGTCCTTCCCGATGATCGGGACCTCGAAGTCGACCTCCTTCGTCCACTCCACGCGCTGCTTCTTGGCCAGACCCCAGGGGTTGCCCTTCTTCTCCAGGTTCTTGAGCATCGTGCCCGCCTCCGACGGGAACGCGCTCTCGATCATCACCTGGTAGCGGCGCATGTCGACGATGTGGTCGATGTGCTCGATGTCGACCGGGCACTGCTCCACGCACGCACCGCAGGTGGTGCAGGACCACAGCACGTCCGGGTCGATGACGCCGTTCTCCTCGGCGGTGCCGATCAGCGGGCGCTCCGCCTCCGCGAGGGCCGTGGCCGGGACGTCGGCGAGCTGCTCGGCCGAGGCCTTCTCCTCGCCCTCCATCGTCTTGCCGCCGCCCGCGAGCAGGTACGGGGCCTTGGCGTGCGCGTGGTCGCGCAGCGACATGATCAGCAGCTTGGGGGAGAGGGGCTTGCCCGTGTTCCAGGCCGGGCACTGCGACTGGCAGCGGCCGCACTCGGTGCAGGTGGAGAAGTCGAGGATGCCCTTCCAGGAGAACTGCTCGACCTGGGAGACGCCGAAGACGTCGTCCTCGCCCGGGTCCTCGAAGTCGATCTCCTTGCCGCCGCTCGTCATCGGCTGGAGGGCGCCGAGCGCCGTCGCGCCGTCGGCGTTCCGCTTGAACCAGATGTTCGGGAAGCCGAGGAAGCGGTGCCAGGCGACGCCCATGTTGGTGTTGAGCGAGACCGTGATCATCCAGATGAACGACACGCTGATCTTCACCATCGCGGTGAAGTAGATCGCGTTCTGGATGCCGGCGGCGGAGAGCGCCTTGAAGGCCAGGACCAGCGGGTACGAGGCGAAGTACGCCGGTTCGTAGGAGTCGACGTGGTGGATCGCGCCCTCAAGGCCGCGCAGGCACAGGATCGCGACGCCGATGGTGAGGATGACCCACTCGACGAAGTACGCCTGCCAGGCCTTCGAGCCCGCGAAGCGCGACTTGCGACCGGCCCGCGAGGGAAGGTTGAGCAGGCGGATGACCATCAGGACGGCGATGCCGAGGACCGTCATCACGCCGATGAACTCGGTGTAGAGCTCGAACGGCAGCCAGTCGCCGACGAGCGGCAGCAGCCAGTCGGCCTGGAAGAGCTGGCCGAAGGCCTGCACCAGGGTCGGCGGCAGCGTCAGGAAGCCGATCGCGACGAACCAGTGCGCGAAGCCGACGATGCCCCAGCGGTTCATCCGGGTGTGACCGAGGAACTCCCTGACCAGGGTGATCGTTCGTTCCTTGGGACGGTCGGTGCGGCTGCCCGCCGGTACGGGTTGGCCGAGCTTCACGAACCGGTAGATCTGCGCCACGGCTCGGGCGAGCAGCGCGACGCCGACCACAGACAGGACCAGCGACACGATGATCGCGGCGAGTTGCATGGGAGGGCTCCTCGGGCGGGACTTACTAAGCGGTAACTTATTGAGTCAAGGCTTGAGGTTACCCATTTCCCGCGCCGCACTGTAGGTGAGTGAGCGGTGATCTGTGTCGCTCAGGCGTGCCTCTGTTTGAAGGCGGCCCGAGGGGTCTTCGCGAGGATCGCGAGGTCCAAACCCAGCCAATGGCTTTCCACATAGTGCCGGTCCAGCAGGGCCATCTCCTCCCAGGGGAGGTCGGAACGTGCGCTGACCTGCCACAATCCGGTCATTCCGGGGCGTACGAGCAGGCGTTCGGGGTGGTCCGTACGCGGTTCGGGGCGCGGGCCGACCAGTGACATCTCGCCGCGCAGCACGTTCAGGAGCTGCGGCAGTCCGTCCAGGGCGCACCGCCGCACCCATGTCCCGGCCCGGCCCGCGCCGTCGGTGCGCAGCCGCCAGGTGCGGAAGGGGCGGCCGGCCAGGCCGAGGGCGGGTTCCCGTACGAGGACGCCCGCGCGGCGGGTCGCGTACAGCGCGGCGGCCGCCAGCAGGGCCGGGGCGGCGCACACCGGCAGCAGGACCGCCAGGGCGATGAGGTCGCAGACCCGCTTGGCCGGCGGCCTGGCCGGCCAGCGCATCCGGATCCGGACCCGCCCCAGCCGGGCGGCCCGGCCGGGCCGGGGGGTCCGTGCGGGCCATGCGGGCCGTGCGGCCCAGGCGGGCCGTGCGAGCCGGGCGGGCCGGGTGGCCCGTGCGAGCCGGGCGAGCCGGGCGAGCCGGGCGGCCCGGGCGGGCGGGAGCGGCATCAGTGGCATGCCGAGCACGCTGCCGGACCCCGGCCCCGGCCCCCGGCGCGCCGCGCGGCCCCGCCCACCGCAGGAACCCGTTCGGGTGCCGCGCCGCGACTGGGGGCGCCCCCCAGGCCCCCAGCTACCTCCGGGGGCCCCAGCGCCTCAAGCGCCGGCGCGGCTGGATTCGGGCGGTCCCTGAGTGTAGGCGGAGCCTAAAGGTTGAGCCCCCTCCGCTCAGGTCTGTTGACGCGGGCGCGGCGGTGCGGCATCCTTGAGTCTGTTCCACTCAAGTCAGCTGGAGGAATCGAAATGGCACGTGCGGTCGGCATCGACCTGGGCACCACTAACTCCGTCGTCAGCGTTCTCGAAGGCGGCGAGCCCACCGTCATCACCAACGCCGAGGGTGCCAGGACCACGCCGTCCGTCGTCGCCTTCGCCAAGAACGGCGAGGTCCTCGTCGGCGAGGTGGCCAAGCGCCAGGCGGTCACGAACGTCGACCGGACCATCCGCTCCGTCAAGCGCCACATGGGCACTGACTGGAAGATCAACCTGGATGGCAAGGACTTCAACCCGCAGCAGATGAGCGCCTTCATCCTGCAGAAGCTGAAGCGCGACGCCGAGGCGTACCTGGGCGAGAAGGTCACGGACGCGGTCATCACCGTCCCGGCCTACTTCAACGACTCCGAGCGCCAGGCGACGAAGGAGGCCGGCGAGATCGCCGGTCTGAACGTCCTGCGCATCGTCAACGAGCCGACGGCCGCCGCCCTGGCCTACGGTCTCGACAAGGACGACCAGACCATTCTCGTCTTCGACCTCGGCGGCGGCACCTTCGACGTGTCCCTCCTGGAGATCGGTGACGGTGTCGTCGAGGTCAAGGCCACCAACGGTGACAACCACCTCGGTGGCGACGACTGGGACCAGCGCGTCGTCGACTACCTCGTGAAGCAGTTCCAGAACGGCCACGGCGTCGACCTGTCCAAGGACAAGATGGCGCTCCAGCGTCTGCGCGAGGCCGCCGAGAAGGCGAAGATCGAGCTGTCGTCCTCCACCGAGACGACCATCAACCTGCCGTACATCACGGCCTCCGCCGAGGGCCCGCTGCACCTGGACGAGAAGCTCACGCGCTCGCAGTTCCAGCAGCTCACCGCGGACCTGCTCGACCGCTGCAAGACCCCGTTCCACAACGTCATCAAGGACGCCGGCATCAGCCTGTCCGAGATCGACCACGTGGTCCTGGTCGGCGGCTCCACCCGCATGCCGGCCGTCGCCGAGCTCGTCAAGGAGCTCACCGGTGGTCAGGACGCCAACAAGGGCGTCAACCCGGACGAGGTCGTCGCCATCGGCGCCACCCTCCAGGCCGGTGTGCTCAAGGGTGAGGTCAAGGACGTCCTGCTCCTCGAC
>NZ_JBEZWL010000005.1:0-136558 GCF_040648015.1 Streptomyces sp. NPDC029216
GCCCCCCCGGCCCCCCCCGCCCCCCCCGCCCCCCCAAACCACCCGCCGGGCCCCGGCATGCGCGCGCATGCCGGGCCCGAGCCTGTACCGGATCAGACGGCGGGTTCGCCCACCGGCACGTTCTGGGAGGCAGGAGCGGACGCGCTGCGCGGCGTACGGCCGGGCAGGGCGACGCACGGCAGGAGCGCGAGGACGGTCAGTCCCAGGGCCCACCAGAAGGTGGCCGAGAAGGCCCCCGCCAGCGAGTGGGCGATGTCGCCGCCGGGCGCGACCTGGGTCAGCTTCAGGGCCCGGCCGGCCAGTTCGTCCGTCGCCCCCTGCTGGAGCACGACGGCGAGCGCGGCGGTGCCCAGGGAGGCACCGATCCGCTGGAAGATGTTGAAGGCGCTGGTCGCGTGCGGCACCGACGCGGGCTGCAGGCCCGAGTAGGCGGTGGTCATGCACGGCAGCATGGCCGCGCCGAACCCGAAGCCGCGCACGACCATGGAGGCGCACAGCAGGACCTTGCTGCTGTCGGCCGAGATCAGCCCGAACGGAATGGTGGCGACTGCCGCCAGGACCACGCCCAGGATGGTCACCGCGCGGGGTCCGAGCGCGGCCGTGAGCTTGCCGACGAGCACGATGGCCAGGAAGTAGCCGATGCTCTGCGGCATCAGCAGGAGGCCGGACTCCATGACGTCCGCCCCGCGGACGATCTGGAAGTACAGCGGCAGCGGGATCATCACGCCGAACATGGCCATGCTGAGGAAGAAGGTGGCCGACGTGCCGCTCCTGAAATTGCGTTCCTTGAGCAGCCGCAGGTCCATCAGCGGAGCGGACCGGACGCGCAGCGCGTGCACGCAGAAGGCCGCGATCAGTACCGCGCCGACGATGAGCCCGGCGAGGGTCCCCCCGTTGCCGAGGCCGCCTTCCGCGCCCACCTCGGACAGGCCGTAGAGGAAGGCGCCGAGACCGGGTGCGAGCAGGACGAGGCCGAGGACGTCGAGGCGGGACTTGCCCGGGGCCACCACGTTGCTGATCTTCGCGAGGGACAGCAGGATGGTCGCGAGGCCGAGGGGCAGGTTGAGGAAGAAGATCCACCGCCAGCCGATGTGGTCGATGACGACTCCGCCGAGCGTCGGTCCGACGACCGGGGCGAACATCGCGGGGATCGAGACGATGCCCATCAGCCGGCCGAGCCGGTTGGTGCCCGCCGCCTGGGCCAGCAGCGACTGGCCGACCGGCATGACCAGGCCGCCGCCGACGCCCTGGAGCACCCGGAAGACGATCAGGCTCTCGACCGACCACGACAGTCCGGCGGCCAGCGAACCGGCGAGGAACACCACCTGGGAGAACAGCCAGGTCTGTTTGGCCCCGAAGCGCTCCACCGCCCATCCGCTGAGCGGGATGGTCACGCAGAGCGCCAGCAGGTAGCCGGTCACCGACCACTGGACGGCGGACAGGCCGGCCTCGAACTCCTTGGCGAGCGTGCCGACCGCGACGTTGACGATCGTGCTGTCCAACAGGGTGGCGAAGCCTCCCAGCACCAGGATGCCGGCGAGCCACCACAGATCCGGGCCGATGCGCTCGGAGTCGGCCGCGGCCGCCGGCGGCGCCGCATTGTCCTTGCTCATGGGTGCCTCTCCCTTTCCGAAGGTTCTTACCGCACCGATATTTCCACGACACATGTCGCTTGTGCAACACGTGTTGTGTAAATCGGCCTCAGCGGCCCAGAAGGGCCGTCAGCTCCCGCTTGAGGACCTTTCCGCTGGGACCCAGCGGAAAGGCGTCGACGAACTCGACCCGGCGCGGGTACTTGTACGCGGCGAGCCGCTCCCTGCTCCAGGCCACGATCCGTTCGCCCAGCCCCGCCCCGGGCCGGTGGCCCGGCCGCACCACCACCACGGCGCAGACCTCCTCGCCGTGGACCTCGTGCGGCACTCCGACGACGGCGACCTGCGCGACGGCCGGGTGGTGCACGAGCACTTCCTCGATCTCGCGGGGGTACACGTTGTACCCGCCCCGCACGACCATGTCCTTCTTCCTGTCGACGACGGACAGGTAGCCGTCCCCGTCCTTCACGCCGAGATCGCCGGACCGGAACCAACCGTCCACCAGTACCTCGGCGGTGGCCTCCGGCCGGTTGAGGTACCCGGCCATCACGTTGTGGCCGCGGATGACGATCTCGCCCACGCTGCCCGCCGGCAGCAGTTCGATCCGGCCCTCCAGATCGGCCCTGGCGATCTCGACGTCGACCCCCCAGACGGGCTTCCCCACCGTGCCCGGCCTGCACGGCCAGGCCTTCTGGTTGTACGCGACCACAGGGGAGGTCTCCGTGAGGCCGTATCCCTCGTAGATGCTGCAGCCGAAGACCCGCTGGAACTCGTCCAGGACCTTGACCGGGAGCGCCGAGCCGCCGGAGAAGGCCCGGTCGAGCGGCGGCCGGCGGCAGTCCCGCGCGGCCGCTTCGAGGAGCGAGATGTACATCGTGGGAACGCCCATGAACACCGAGCACCGGTGCTCCGTCATCAGCTCCAGAGCGCGCCCGGCTTCGAACCGCTCCATGAGCACCATGGTGGCGCCGGCCCGGAAGCAGGTGTTCATCCCGCAGATCTGCCCGAAGGTGTGGAACAGCGGCAGGCAGCCGAGCAGGACGTCGTCGGCCCGGAAGTCGAACGGGGAGAGCATGCCGACGTCGACGTTCATGGTGATGTTGAGATGCGTCAGCATGGCGCCCTTGGGGCGGCCGGTGGTCCCGGACGTGTAGAGGACCACCGCCAGGTCACCCGGCTCGCGGAGCGCGTAGTGGTCGATCGGGGCGGCCCGCCCGGCGAGGACGTCGAGACGCGGCGCGCCCGCGCCGTCGTCCGCCAGGACCGTGAACAGCCGCACTCCGGCGGCCTCGGCTCCCTGCTGCCCCTCCACCAGCAGCGGCCCGGCACAGATCAGGGCCGTGGCGCCGCTGTCGCGCAGCACGTAGTCGATCTCGGACGCCTTGAGCAGCGCGTGTACGGGCACCACCACCGCGCCCAGGGCCAGCGCACCGAAGTAGGCCACGGGGAACTCGGGCGAGTTGCCCATCAGCAGCGCGACCCGGTCGCCGGGGCCGACGCCCAGACCGGCCAGGGCCGACGCGTACTTCCTGGCCCTGAGCCAGAGGTGGGCGTACGTCAGTTCCTCGGTCCCGAAGACGACGGCCGGATGGTCCGGGCGCCGGGCCGCCGACTCGGCGAGTATGGCCGCTACCGACAGGGACATGAAGCCTCCGCTCGTGGATGGCGGTTACGACGGAGCACCCCGGACGCGAGGTCAGGGGTGCTCCGGGGGTCACAGGTCACAGGTCACAGGTCCTGCGCGACCCGCTTCCGGGGAATGCCCAGTTCCTGCCAGATGCCGTCGAGCGCCTCGGCGAACTTCTCGACGTCGGCGGAGGTGTGCGTGGCCGAGGGGGCGACCCGGAGGATCTCCTCGCCGGCGCGGACGCTGGGCGCGTTGATCGCCTGCACGTAGATGCCGTGGCGTTCGAGCAGCAGGGCGGACGCCTTCCTGCAGAGCCCGTCGTCGCCGACGAAGACGGAGATGATGTGGGACATCGGCGAGACGTACGGGATGCTCCGCTCGTCGAGGAGGCGGTGCAGCAGCTGCGCGTTGTCCTTGAGCCGCAGCCGCTCGTCGTCGTGGGAGCGCAGGTGGCGGACGGCGGCGAGCGCGCCCGCGGCCAGCGCCGGCGGCAGGGAGGTGGTGAAGATGAAGGAGCGCGAGAAGCTGCGCACCGCTTCGATCAGCGGAGCGGGACCGGCGATGTAGCCGCCGGCCGTGCCGTAGCCCTTGGCCAGCGTCCCCATGATGACGGTGAACTCGTCCGCGATCCCCTCGCGGGCGGCGATGCCGGCCCCCTCCGGCCCGTACATGCCGACGGCGTGCACCTCGTCGATGAACGTGGTCGCGCCGTAGCGCTTGGCGAGGTCGACGACGTCGCGGAGCGGCGCTATGTCGCCGGACATCGAGTAGACCGACTCCAGGACGATCATCTTGGGCCGCGCCGGGTCGGCCGCGGCGAGCAGCTCCTCCAGGTGCGCCATGTCGTTGTGGCGGAAGATGCGCTTCTCGGCACCGCTGTGGCGCAGACCGTCGATGATCGAGGCGTGGTTCAGCGCGTCCGAGAAGACCAGCGTGTCGGGCATCCGGCCGGCGAGGACCGTCAGGGCGCCGTCGTTCGCGGTGTAGCCGGAGCTGAAGATCAGGGCTGCTTCCTTGCCGTGCAGCGCAGCGAGTTCCTTCTCCAGCAGGACGTGGACGTAGTTGGTGCCGCCGATGTTGCGGGAACCGCCGGAGCCCGCGCCGAAGGCGTCGAGCGCGGTCTTCATCGCTTCCAGCACCGCGGGGTTCTGCCCCATGCCCAGGTAGTCGTTGCTGCACCAGACGCTGATCTCACGGTCCGGCCCATCGGCCTCGGTGCGCGCCGTCGCGCTGGGGAAGCGCCCGGCGCGGCGGCCGATCTCCAGGAAGTCGCGCCTGTGGTCGGCGAACTCCGTCATCTCGGTCGAGAAGAAGTCCAGATGCTGGGTCACTGTGCGAACTCTCTTTCTGATTACGGCCGTTGGGCCTTCGAGGCATCCGACGGGACCGGGGCGAGAGGGATCGTGCGTGGTCCTTGACCGGTTGAGCCGAGCAGGCGAAGCCGTCGTTTGTCCGGCTTGCCCGAGTCGTTGAGCGGCAGCTCCGCGAGGAACCGGATCTCCTCGGGGGCGTGGGTGGCGGAAAGGGTCGCGCCGATGTGGGAACGGACCGTGTCGGGGCTGATCCGCGCTCCGGGTCTCGGCACGATCGCGGCGTGGACGTGCTCGATGTTGTCCGCGTCGCGGACGCCGTAGACGGCCACGTGCGCGATGCCCGGCAGGGCGGCGATCTCCCGTTCCACCACGGCCGGGTAGACCTTGACGCCGCCGGTCTTGACCATGTCCGCGACCCGGTCCACGAGGTGCAGGTAGCCCCGCTCGTCGAGGCTGCCGATGTCACCCGTGAGGTACCACCCGTCGTGCAGGACCCGGGCAGTGAGCTCGGGGTCGCCCAGGTACCCGTCCATCACGTGGGGTGAGCGCACCCACACCTCGCCGGCCACGCCGGCGGCCAGCTCCTCACCGGACTGGGGGTCGCACACCTTGACCTCGACCTCCGGGAAGGGACGGCCCACCGTGGACCGCAGGTGCGGGTCCAGGTGCTCACCGGGGTCGAGCAGGGCGATCCGGCCGCCCTCGGTGGTTCCGTAGCCCTGCACCAGTACGGGCCCGAACACGGTTGCGGCCTCCGCGATCCTCGCCGGTGCCGCGGCGCAGCCGCTGTAGATCAGCTGCCGCAGCGAGGACAGGTCGGCGGGATGGGCGCGTGCCCGGTCCGTCGCCAGGTACAGGTGGGGCGTGGCCATGAAGGTCCGGGTGATGTGGTGCTCGGCCACGGCCCGCAGGGCCTTCGCCGGTTCGAATTCCTCGTGCAGGAAAACGGTTCCGCCGGCGGCGAGAACCGCGTCGGCCATCGGCCCGGCCGTATGGCTCAGCGGGGTGGTGACGAGGATCCGCGGGTCGGCTTCGGTGACCGATGCGGCCGTCGCGCTGACGACGCTGTCCCAGGCCCGTATCGAGACGCGGATCCCCTTGGGACGCCCGGTGGTTCCACTGGTGAACGAGATCACGGCGAGTGCCCGCGGGTCCCACGGCCCGGGCGCTTCCAGGTCGGGCGTCTCCGCGGGGGTGGCCTGCACGGCTCCGGTCCCCGCGACGCCGAAACCGGTGACCCGGAGGCCGCCGCCCGCCCGCTCGGCCAGCGCCTGCGCGCGCCCGGCGTTCTCGGCGTCCGTGAACAGCACGTCGGCCGACGTGTCCCGCAGGACCCTCAGCTGCGCGTCGACGGAGAGCACGGGAGTGGTCGAACCGGGATTGGTGGACCGCAGGTAGCAGACGGCGGCGCCCAGGAGGTGAGCCGCGTAGCGCGCGGTGAGCATGTCCGGGCTGTTGGGCGCGACCAGGCAGCCGACCACGCTCCCGGGGCCGGCACCGAGTGCGCGCAGGGCGCGGATCGCGCCGGCCACTGACCTGGCGAACTCCCCCGCCGTGACGGCCCGTCCACGCCAGTGCACGGCGGGCCGGTCGGGGTCTGCCGCCAGCACCGCCATGATCCGGGCGGCATAGCCCGTCGGCTCCGCAGGCCGGCCCTCCGCAACAGCCATGGTCCCCTCGCTTCAGCGCGCGGAGCCCCGCCGAGCGGGCCACCGCTGTCCTCCACCGACGTGGCTCAGCTTTCCAGCGGGTGGAGACGGCGCCCATGTGCGAATGGCGTGCCTGAACGAGCGACCGGCGTCATCAGGGTGACCGGTCGGGCAGCGCACGGCCGGGGCAGTCCGGCCACCCCGAACGGACCCGTGGCGTCGGGTCCGGCCGGGGCGGGGTGGGGAGGTGGCCAGGGGGATCAGGCCGTGGGTCGTTCTTCCGCGAGGGCCTGCAGGATGACCTCGATGCTGCGGTCCACGTCCTCCTCGGTCGTGCGCCAGTTGACCACCGAGACGCGCATCGCGGCGCGGCCCTCCCAGAGGGTGCCGCCGAACCAGCACGTGCCGCTGCGCTGGATGCGGGCGATGACGCGCCGGGTCGTCTCGTCGTCGTCGCCGAAGCGGACCAGGAGCTGGTTCAGGACCACGTCGTTGAGGAGTTCGACCCCGGGAACGCCGGAGAGTTGCTCGGCGAAGCGCCGGACGTGTGCGCAGCAGCGTTCGACCAGGTCGGCGACGCCGGTGCGGCCCAGGGAGCGGAGCGCGGCCCAGACGGGGAGGCTGCGGGCGCGGCGGGAGAAGTCGGGGACCCATTCGATGGCGTCGCGTTCGCCGTCGGTGCCCGGGGGGAGGTAGCCGGCCCGTTCGTTGAGCATGGCCGCGCGGTGGGCCTCGGGGTGGGCGATGACGACGATGCCGCAGTCGTAGGGGACGTTGAGCCACTTGTGGGCGTCCAGGGCCCAGGAGTCGGCCCGTTCCACGCCGTCGACGAGGGGGCGGAGCTTCGGGCTGGCCGCGGCCCACAGGCCGAAGGCGCCGTCGACGTGCACCCAGGCCCCGTAGCGGTGCGCGATGTCGCAGATCTCGCCGACGGGGTCGATGGCGCCGGAGTTGACGTCGCCGATCTGCGCGCAGACGATGACCGGCCCGTCGAGTCCGGAGAGGGTCGCCTCCAGTTCGGCGGGGATCATGCGGCCCCTGTCGTCCACGGGGACGTTGCGGATCCGGGCGGTGCCGAAGCCGAGGTAGCGGGCGGCGAGGTCGATGGTCATGTGGTGCTGGGCGCCGGCGACGATGGCCACGTCGGGCGCGCCGCCCAGGCCCTCGCGCTCCACGTCCCAGCCGGCCTCCGCGAGGAGTTTGTGGCGGGCGGCCGCGAGGGAGGTCAGGTGGGCCATGGTGCAGCCGGTGGGGAAGCCGACGGAGGCGTGCGCGGGCAGGCCCAGCAGCTCCAGGACCCACTGGGCGGCGACGTCCTCGGCCACGGCGATGGCCGGGGAGAGGTTGTAGAGGCTGGCGGTCTGGTCGTAGGCCGCCACGAGCCAGTCGGTGGCGATCGCGACGGGCAGGGTGCCGCCGGTGACGTAGCCGAAGTAGCGGGGGCCGTTGGCGGTGGGGATGCCGCCCTCGGCGACGGCGCGGCCGAGGACCTCGATGGTCTCGGTCGGGTCGGCCGGCCCGGCGGGCAGCGGGCCACCGAACATTTTCAGCAATTGTTCGGAGCCGGCAGTGGCACCCACCGGCCGATCGGCGAGGCCCGCCAGATATTCGATGGCCTGCTGATAGGCCAATGCGAGAGGCGCACTGTCTGCTGTGGTCATAGTACAAAGCTAGGCGGCGGGCACTGACGTGCGACTGACTCAAATGGCCGGAACTTCCAAAGGCTTGGACAGGAAGCCGTTGGACTGTATTACTTTCTCCTGTGGCCCCGGCCCGGTCCGGCCGGACCGACGGTCCACCATCCGTGAGAGTCATGAGACTTGAGGAGTTCCGATGTCCGACGAGCAGACGCGCAAGGTTATCGAACAGTTCAACCAGGCATTCCAGCTGCACGACCCCGGCCTGCTGAAGGACATCCTCGCCGAGAACTGCCGGCTGGAGAACTCCGGCCCGGCCCCCGACGGGACCAAGCACGTCGGTTATGACGAATGCCTCCAGTTCTGGACCGCGATCGCGGGCAACGAGCACATGACCTTCGAGGTGGAGGACGTCTGGGTGGCCGGCGAGCGCTCCGTCTGCCGCTGGACGCTGCGCTGGGGCGGCGGCCCGAAGGACTTCGTGCGCGGGGTGAACGTGCACCGCCTGGAGGGCGGCAAGCTCGCCGAGAGCTTCGGCTACGTCAAGGGCTGACCGCCGGGAAGAAGGAAGGGGCCCGGGCCTTCAAGGCCCGGGCCCTTCACGTGTGGTGACGCTGCGTCAGTCGGCGAGCTGGGAGACGATCATCACGCAGTCCTCCAGGGCCTTGGTGGCGTGCCCCTTGCCCTTCGTGTCCTCGACCAGCTGCGTGTTGCCGGGCACGAACGTGCGCCAGGTGCCGTCACTGACGCCGCACTCCATCTTGCCGCTGACCAGGGTCATGATCTGGCGGCGCGGCGCCGGGTGGAAGTCGCCGAACCACCCGGCCGGGATGTAGAGGTACACGGCCTGCTTGGCCGGCACGCCCTCGGAGACGAAGAGCGACGGCGCGGGCGGGGCGAAATTGAGGGCCGTCACCTCCAGCGTCTCGTCGATGAAATGCGATTCGCCGTTCTCGTCGTTGTAGAGACGGGAAACGGCGATTTTGGCGGTCTCGGCGCTCACGGGAACTCCCCTGTACCTGGTGAGGTGAAGTGGCGAATCAACTCGATCGCCTTCACTATCCCAGGGGGCGCTGATGGGCCCCTGACCGCCGGAGCGCCGGCGGAATTCCCGTCTCAGATATCCATCAGCCGCCCGTCAGCCGCAACGTGCCAAGCTGATGGCACGAGAAAGGCCGAAGGAGAGGTACCCAAAGCGGCCGAATGGGGTCCGGCTCTTCGCCGGACGGGCTCTGCCCACGCAGGTTCGAATCCTGCCCTCTCCGCAGGTGCTCATCCCAGGCACGCGCATCCCGATCCGGTACCAGGGGTGCGCGTGTCTTTGGCATGCGGCGGCCGGACCCGCCCGGCAGGGCGTCCCAGCGCCCGCGTGCCGTCCTCCCGGACCCGCGGACGACCGTATCCGGCCCCTTCCGGCCCCTTCCGGCCCCTTCCGTCCGAGCGTCCCGTCGCCGGATGCGCACCTTTCCTTCCCACAGCCCGGCGCGACCCGATACAGGCGTCGCTTTCCCGAGCGACCCCGACAGACATGGAGACGCAGTTGCCCAGCAGCGACCACCACACCGTTCCCGTGCTCCGCAGGACGGACGCCGCCGCGCTCGTGGACGAGATCTCGTCCTGGCTGACCGTCGACGCCGACGAGATCGACGCCAAGTTCCTGGGCGAGCGCGCCCGTATCGTCGAGGCCGTCACCGACCTGAACGCCGCGGCCGTCGCCGGCCCCGGCCGCGAGGACGCCCACTACCACCAGCAGCTCCTGCTCTCGCGCATCTACCAGACCGTGATGCAGATCCCGGACCGGCCGAGCGCCGAGGGCTCGGTGCTGCTGCACGAGGTCACCCGGCTGCTGGAGAACGCCACCCTGGCCGCCGAGGACGGCCACCTGGAGCCCGGCCTGCTGGAGTCCGCGCCCACCGAGCCCAAGCCGTTCCTGTCCTGGCTCAAGGGCCTCGTACGGGGGCACCGGGCCTTCAAGCACCCCTACTACACCGAGTTCATCAACCGCGAGGCGCGGGAGGAGGACCTGCGCACGTACGTCATCCAGGAGTCGCTGATCGACGGCCGCTTCGACGACTTCCTCGCGATGATGCAGATCGGCACGGCCGGCGCCAGCAAGATGGAGATCGCCGCCAACTACTGGGACGAGATGGGCAACGGCGACCCCGAGGCCGTGCACACCCACCTCTTCAACAAGATCTACGAGGTCTTCGACGTCCGCGACGAGGACCTCGAAGCCGCGATGACCACCACCGACCTGCACTCCGGCAACCTCGCGGTGCTGCTGTGCCGCTACCGGCACCTGTACCCGGAGGCGGTCGGTTTCCTCGGCATGACCGAGTGGCTGGCCCCCGACCGGTTCCGCAACGTCGTCCGCGCCTGGGAGCGCCTCGGCCTCCCCGAGGTCGGGATCACCTACCACCGGCTGCACATCACCATCGACTCGCAGCACGCGGCGGGCTGGTTCCACAACGTGGTCATCCCGAGCGCCGACACCGCCTACATGCGCAGGGGCATCGCCCGCGGCGCGCTGTGGCGCGCCAACTCCTCCGCCCGCCACCTCGACGAGCGCCTGGACCTGGCCCGGCTCTCCGTCGAGCGCACGCCCGTCGCCGCGGGCTGATCCGCCGTGTCCCTGCGGGAGCACGGCTTCGCGCTCGTCGCGCTGGATCCCGTGCCGGGAGCGGTCGCGGCCGGCTTCCAGGAGGCCCCGTACCGCGTCGTGCGGCTGCGGATGTCGTGGACGGCGGACGACGACTGGCTCTTCCTGCCCGTCCCCTCGTACGAAGTGCCGTACGACGTCCCCTACGACGGGGCCGACCGGCGGCTGGAGGCGGGGCTCGCGGCGCTGCTGCGGCGCGCCCTCGGCGGGCCGTGGCTCGACGTCCACGCGGACTGGCTGATCGAGCTGCACCTGGTGCGGACGGTGGCGCCGGCCGGGGCGGTGGTCCCGGTACGGCTGCCCGGGCCGGAGGGCGGGGGCGGCGCCGGGTTCGGCCTCGTGGCGGTGGCGGGACGGGCCGGGGCGGGGACGGCCCGGTCCCGGCTGTACGGCGCCGGCCGGACCGGGCCGCTGCCGGAGGCGGCGCTGGAGCCGGGGCAGGGGCTGCTGTTCGACCGGCGTACGGTCGCGCACGCGCGCCACGAGCTGGTGGCGGGCCCCAGCGGCCCGGTGGTCCAGGACCTCCTGGTCGGCCACGTGTCCCGGCCCGCCGGCCCCGAACCGGCCCTCCGCCGCCGCCCGATGCTGGTCCGCGGCCCGGCGGGCACCCTGATCAGCACCCGCCCGGCGCTGCGCTGACACCGCCCGAGGGGGTGGTGGGGAACCTCCCCGCCGCCCCCTCCTCTGCTGTCCGCGCGCACGCGGAAGGGCCCCACCGGCCGTGCCGGCGGGGCCCTTGCGCGCGTCCGCTACTCCCCTGCCGCGCGCAGCAGTTCGTCCAGGCGGGCCAGGTCCGCGTCGCAGAGGCGGGCGGCCTCCAGGTCGTCGGGGGCGGCCGCGCAGGCCTGGAAGCGGTCCACGACCAGCAGGCCCTGGGTCTCGATCTCCTCGGACGGCATCACGGAGGACCTCCCTCTCAGACCGCGTTGCAGGCGCGGAAGACGTGGACCAGCGCGGGCAGGCTCGCGCCGTGCTGGAAGGCGATGTACTCCGGCAGCACGGCGGAGGGCGCCCACTTCTGCTTGTACTCCAGCTGCGTGCGCGCCGGGTAGATGTGCGCGCCGTGCTCCCAGAGGTGCTCCATGAACCAGTGGAAGCCGAGGCTGTGGCCCGGGAACTGCGGGGCCGTCAGGGAGGTGAAGGGGGTGAAGCCGAAGTGCAGCCAGCGGGTCCCCTCGGCCGTGAACACGTCGATCGCGGCCTTGTTGAGGGCTTCCATCACCCCGGGCGGGGAGTCGGGCCGGCGGCGGCTGAGGTCGTGCATCCAGCCGGGCTGCGGCCCGTACACCGGGGCGTAGGAGACGTAGCCGATCAGCTCGCCGTCGCGGACGGCGGCGAAGAGCCGGCGCAGGTGCTGGTAGCGGCCTCCGGTCTGGCCGACGAGGAACTCCAGCGGTTTGACGCCCTCGCCCTTGGTGGAGAGCCAGGCGGTGTCGAGTTCGGCGATCTGGTCGGCGTGGTCCTCGTACGCGACCTCCTTGATCTCCAGGCCGCTGCGCAGCGCGCGGGAGATCTTGTTGCGGAGCTGCATGAACCTGGTGCCGGCCAGGGTGAAGGTCTCCAGGTCGACGGCGTACGAGGCGCCCATCTGGTTCACGGTGAAGCCCTGGTCGACGTAGACGTCGGCGTCCGCGCCCTGGAGCTGGACGGACACGATCTCGCGGCCCTGCCCGGCCGCGAAGGCGGTGAAGCCCGCCAGCAGCCGGGCCCGGGGGCCGTCCGGGCCGGCGGGGGCGAAGGGGGCGAACGGGCCGCCGAACTGGACCAGGTAGCGGCCGACGGGCCGGTAGACGATCACCCCGGGCACGTCCGGGAGCCGGAAATAGCTGTTCCCGTCACTGAAGGCGAAATAGGCGCTCGGATTTCCGGCGTCCGCGTACTGCCGGATGGCGTCGAGCGCGACATCCGTCTCCAGAATCGTTCCGGTCATGTGAAATCCATTCTCGCGGCAGCACTCCCGCTACTTATGGCACGGCCCGCCGGGGCCCACAAGCCCCACTCCCGCCCCCGGTCAGCCGTCCGTCAGGACAGAGTCAGGCGAAAACGCTGGTCAGATGTGCGTCAGGCCTCAGTCAGATGGTGGCTGGAAGACTTTCATTCGCATATTGACTTTCGGATCTCCGGGAATCCCCGGTGGTCCGGACGGGAAATCCGAGAGAGCCCGAGGAGAACACGGCGATGCGTTCCCTGACGACAGCGCGCGGGATCTGCGAGCAATTCCACGCAGGTCTTCTCGACGCACTCGAAGAGCTGCCGCTCACGGCCCGGGAGGGCGCGGACAGCCCGGTGCTGGAGCTGTACCGCAAGCACGGCGGTCCCGGGCTGCTCGTGCCGGCCGCGTACGGCGGCGCCGCAGCCGGCCCGCTGGAGGCGGTCCGGGTGCAGCGGGCGATCGCCTCCGTCTCGCCGTCCCTGGGCGTGGCCACGACCATGCACCACTTCACGGTGGCGATGCTGTTCCGGCTGGCGGAGGTCACCGGCCGGCTGACCCCGGCCCAGCTGAAGCTGATGTCCGCGGTGGCCCCGGACGGGCTGCTGCTGGCGTCCGGCTGGGCGGAGGGGCGGACCGACCAGAACATCCTGGCGCCGTCGGTCGTCGCGGAGCGCACCCGCGGCGGCTACCGGGTCAACGGTGCGAAGAAGCCGTGCAGCCTCTCCGGTTCGATGGACGTGCTGACGGCGAGCGTGCAGGTGACGGAGGAGGACGGGCGCTCGGCGCTGGCGCTGATGCTGATCCCGGCCTCCTCCCCCGGCGTGACGACCCGGCCGTTCTGGGCCACCCCGGTACTGGCCGCCTCGCAGAGCCACGAGGTCCGGCTCACCGACGTGGAGGTCCCCGAGGACCTCGTCATCCACAGCACCCCCGAGGACGCCGAGCGGCTCGACGACCTGCAGACGGCCGGGTTCACCTGGTTCGAGCTCCTCGCCACCTCCTCGTACGTCGGCGCCGCGTCCGCGCTGGTCGCCCAGGTCCTGGCCGGCGGGCGGGGCAGCGCCCCGGAGCGGGCGCAGCTGGCGGTACGGATGGACGCGGCGGTCTCCCTCGTGGAGGGCGCGGCCCGCTCCCTGGAGGACGGCACCGAGGGCGACGAGGCGGTGGCGGCGGTGCTCACCGCCCGCTACGCCACCCAGGACCTGCTCTCCCAGACCGTCGACCAGGCCGTCGAGATGCTCGGCGGGATGGCCTACATCCGTTCGGGTGACGTGGCCTACCTGGCCTCCGCGGTCCGCGCCCTGGCCTTCCACCCGCCGTCGCGCGCCAGCGTGGCCGCGGAGCTGGCCGGCTGGTTCGCCGGCGGCCCGCTGCGCCTGTCCTGACGTACCGGCAGCATCCCGTAGTGCGGCCCGCCCGCAGTGAGGACACCCTTCATGGACATCAAGAACCCGGTGGAATCGCCGGTCACCTTCAACCTGCACCGCCTGGAGTACCTGGTCGCGTTCGCCGTGACGATCGGGTTCATCCTGTGGCACTTCCTGGACATCAACTGGTTCGCGGCGATCGGCCTGTTCCTCTACATCGACCTGATCGGCTACATCCCCGGCGCGATCGCCTACCGGCGCAGCGCCGACGGGCGGATCCACAAGGCGTTCTACGTCCTGTACAACTCGATGCACAGCCTGCTCAGCGTGGCCGCCGTGGGCCTGCTGTGGATGTGGCTGATCGGGCCCGAGTGGGCGCTGCTGGCCCTGCCGTTCCACGTCTTCGGCGACCGCGGCGTCTTCGGCAACTTCCTCAAGCCGTTCGGGCTGCCCTTCGAGCCGGAGGACACCCCGCTGGTGCACCAGGTGACGGCCATGCTCAGGCGCCGCTCGGCCACCGACGGCCCGGTGCCGCTGCCGTACGAGGAGGCTGCCACGACGAACACCGGCGCGACCATCGCCGCGACCGCCCCGGCCGTCGGGGTGAACCGGTGAGCCGCTACCACGCCTGGCTGACGGACCGTTCGCCCTCGGCGTCGGCCGAGGGGTACGAGGACCCGGACGCGGCCCGCCTGGCGCTGCGCCGGCTGGCGTCGAGCGTGACGGTGCTGACCGTCAGCCGTGACGGCGTCCGGCACGGCACCACCGCCAGCGCGGTGGTCACCCTCTCCCGGGACCCGCTCGTCCTGGGCGCCTGCCTGCGGCCCACGTCGACGTTCGCGGGGATGGTCCGCCGGGCCGGCCGTTTCTCGGTGAACGTCCTCGGCTCGGCCCAGCAGGACGTCGCCCGCCGCTTCGCCAACCCGCAGCGCCCGCTCGGCGACGCCCAGTTCGACGGCTTCGACTGGTCCACCGACCCGCTGACCGGGGCCCCGCTGATCGGCGGCAGCCTCGCCCACATGGCCTGCCGGGTCCTGGGCTGGCACCAGGTCGGCGACCACGACATGCTCCTCGCCGAGGTCACGGGCGGCTCCCACACCGTCGACTCGCCGATGCTCAGCTTCGCCGGCCGCATGCACAGCGCCTGCGTCACCCCCGCCGTTTCCGTGTCCGTTCCCGCTTCTCCCAGTGAGGTCGTGTCATGACCACCCTTCCGCAGATCCCCGTCGAGGCCGACTGGGACCGCGCGCCCAACCTGCTCGACGGCGCCCAGGAGATGACCCTGACCGCCGAGGAGTGCGACCTGGGGTACTGGCTGTCGGCCGTCGCCCAGGGCACCCTGCGGGGGCGGGCCGAGGCCGGGCACGACGCCGTCACCCCCGCGCACATGCGCGAGGAGGGGCCGCTGCGCGAGGCGCTGGTGCTGGAGCTGGGCAACCGGTCGCTGGCCGAGTCCCGGGCCGTGAACGTGCTGTCCCACTACGTCATCGGCGCGCCCGGCGTCGTCGAGCAGGAGTTCTTCACCACCCAGGTGGTCGACGAGGCCCGGCACGCGATGATCTTCCGCAAGCACCTGGTGGACCTCGGGGTGCCCGAGGCGGGGCTGCTGGAGTTCATCAGGGAGCAGGGCACCGACTACACCCGGCGGGTGCTGAACCCGATCGCCGAGTTCGCCACGACCGTCGTGCGCGACGAGGGCGACTTCATCGGCGCGGTCGCCGTGTTCACCATCGTCATCGAGGGGGTGCTGGCGCCGGCCGCCGAGCTCAGCGAGCGCAAGTGGACCCTCCTCGACCCGGCGGCCGCCGAGATCGCCCGCGGGGCGTCCATCGACGAGATCCGCCACCTGACCGTCGGCAGCTCGATCGTCCGCGACCACCTCGCGCGCAACCCCTCGTACCGGCCCCGGCTGATCGAGCTGATCCGGCGCGGCCGGCAGCTGTGGGACGAGCTGCCCTCGGAGGAGTTCGTGCTGGAGCGCGAGGAGCTGTTCCAGCAGGGCATGTTCGCCCACGCCGGGCTGCTCAAGGACTACGAGGTGTTCCCCGGCTGCAAGCTGCTGGAGACCACCCCGAAGGAGCGCTACGACCTCGCCGAGCGGTGGACGGACGACATGGCCGAGGTGCGGCTGCCGTACATGGGCATCCCGGAGGCCGTCGACCTGATCCGCACCCACCCGAGGTGAACCGGTGACCTCCACCCTTCCCGCCAGAGAAACCCGGGCCGGCGCGCCCGAGCCCGGGCTGCGGCGGACGCTGACCACCCCCCGGATCGTGTTCCTGGTGGTCGCGGCGGCGGCCCCCATGTCCGGGGTGGTGGGCTCGGTGCCCCTCGCCTACGCCATCGGCAACGGCGCGGGGGTGCCCGCCACCTTCGCCCTCGCCGGCCTGATACTGCTCTGCTTCTCCGTCGGGTACGCGGCGATGAGCCGGCACGTGGTGGGCGCGGGCGGCTTCTACACGTACATCGGGCAGGGGCTCGGGCGGCCCCTGGCCGTCGCGGGCGGGCTGACGGCCGTCGTCGCCTACACGGCGGCCGTGGCGGGCGTGGCGGGGGCCTTCGGGTACTTCGCCGAGCTCGTCTCCACCGCCCACGGGCTGCCGGTGCCCTGGCCCCTGTGGACGGGCGGGGCGCTGGCCCTGACGGCGGTGATGGGCTACCGGCGGATCGACCTGAGCGCCCGGCTGCTGGCGGTGCTGATGGTCGCCGAGGTGGCGGTGCTGGGCCTGCTCGCGCTGGCCATCGGCGTCCGGCACGGTACGGACACCCTGCCCGCCGCCACGTTCGCGCCGGGCACCGTCCTCACCCCGGGGCTCGGGGTGGCGCTGATGTTCGCGCTGATCTCGTACGTGGGCTTCGAGGCGGCCGCGCTCTACGGCGAGGAGAGCCGCGACCCGAAGCGGAGCGTGCCCGTCGCCACGTACGCGTCCGTCGTGCTCATCACCGTGTTCTTCGCGCTGATCAGCTGGGCGGCCGTCGGGGCGATCGGCGCGGACCGGGTGGCGGAGACCGCCGGGAAGCAGCTGGGCGACCTGTTCTTCCGGCTGTCCGACGACTACCTCGGCGGCTTCGCGACGGGCGTGATGCAGGTCCTGCTGTGCACCAGCCTGTTCGGGGCGCTGCTCGGGCTGCACACCGCCGCGAACCGGTACCTGTTCGTCCTGGGCCGCGAGCGGGTGCTGCCGGCGTCGCTGGCACGGGTGCACCCGCGGCACGCCTCGCCGCACCGGGCGAGCGTGGTGCTGTCGGCGGCCACGGCCGTGGTCTGCGGCCTGTTCGCGCTCGCGGGCGCGCACCCGTACACCACCCTGGCGACGACCATGCTGGCCCTGGGCACCGTGGGGATCGTCGCCCTCCAGGCGGCGGTGGCCGTCGCCGTCCTGTTCTTCTTCCGCCGGCACCCCGACGCCCACTGGTGGCGGACCCGGCTCGCCCCTGTACTGGCGCTGGCCGGGCTGGCGGGCGCGCTGTGGCTGCTGCTGGACAACTTCGCGCTGGTCACCGGGACCGACTCCGTCTGGGTCAACCGGATCCCGTGGCTGATGGCCGCCGCCGCGCTCGGCGGGCTCGGCTACGCCGCCTGGCTGCGGGCCCGCGCGCCCGAGCGGTACCGGGCCATCGCCACCGCCGCGCACGACGTACCGGACCCGCAGGACATCCCGTAACGAGACCGAGGAGCCGTCATGCACGACCCGCACAGCCTGCTCCAGGACGAGGCCCAGGCCGATCTGGCCCGCCGCGGCTACGTCCTGGACCGGGACTCCCTGCGCACCCTGACCGAACGGCGCGCCCGGCTCATCGCCGAGCGGGACAAGCTGCGGGCCGAGCAGAACCGCTCCGCGAAGGTGGGCGGGCCGCCCGACGCGGCCGCCCGGGCCCGGCTCCAGGAGGCCCGGGAGCGGCTGCGGTCGGTGTCCGAGGAGCTGAAGGCGGCCGAGGACGGGCTGGGCGCGCTGCTGCCGGCCGTCCCCAACCGGCCGCACCCCGGCGTCCCCGACGGGACCGATCAGGACCCGCCGGTGGTGCGGCGGGTCTGGGGGGAGGTGCCCGGCTTCGAGTTCGCCCCGCGCGACCACGTGGACGTCGGCACCCGCCTGGGCATCCTGGACCCGGTGCGCGCCGCCAAACTGTCGGGCTCGCGCTTCGCGGTGACCCGCGGGGCGGGGGCCCGGCTGGAGCGGGCGCTGGCCGCGTTCCTGCTGGACCTGCACACCACCGAGCACGGCTACACCGAGCACGGGGTGCCGCACCTGGTCAGCCGGGAGACGATGACCGGCACCGGGCAGCTGCCGAAGTTCGAGGACGACCTGTTCCTGACGAACGCCGCCGACCGGGACCTGCTGCTGATCCCGACGGCGGAGGTGCCGCTGGTCAACCTGTACCGCGGCGAGACCCTCCAGGAGGGCGAACTGCCCCTCGCGCTGACCGCGTTCACGCCCTGCTACCGGGCGGAGGCGGGCTCGTACGGGCGGGACACGCGCGGGCTGGTGCGGCTGCACCAGTTCGAGAAGGTGGAGCTGGTGCGGATCTGCCACCCCGACCGGGCCGCCGAGGAGCTGGAGCTGCTCACCGGGCACGCGGAGACGGCCCTGCAGCGGCTGGGGCTGGCCCACCGGGTCGTGGAACTGCGGGCCGGGGACCTCGGGTTCGCGGCCCGGCGCACCTACGACATCGAGGTGTGGCTGCCGGGCCAGGGGACCTACCGGGAGATCTCCTCCTGCTCCGACTGCGGTGACTTCCAGGGCCGCCGGGCCGGCATCCGGGTGCGCGGCCGGGACGGGCGGAAGGCCTTCGCGGCCACCCTCAACGGGTCTGCGCTGCCGGTGGGCCGCACGCTGGTGGCGATCCTGGAGCAGTACCAGCGCGCGGACGGCTCGGTGGCCGTGCCGCCCGCGCTGGTCCCGTACACGGGTTTCTCGGCGATCGCCGCGGACGGTTCGGCGGTGGTCAGCGCGGCCTGAGCCCTTCGGACGGGGGCCGGTCCGAGGCCCGCGCCGGTGACCGTACGAGGTCGCCGGCGCGGTCCGGCCAGGTCAGGACGGTGACCGGGGGCAGCTCCCGGGACACGAACGCGGTCATCGCCCAGGGGCAGTCCTGCCGGGTGGGCTGGAGCGCGGTGTGCCCGTGCCAGGGCAGGGCGCCGTGCCCGGTGATCCCGCGCAGGGTGACCGACCCGTCCGGCCCGAACGCCAGGTCCACCTCCCGGGCGCCGTCGGTCAGACCGCGCCCGGTGGCCTTCACGGCGGCCTCCAGCAGGGTCCAGGCGTGGAAGAAGGTGTCGGCGCCGACCCCGTCGGGGACCCCGGGGTAGACGAAGGTGAGCACGTCGAGGCTGCTGGTGGCCGGGCGGACCAGTTCCACGTCCACGCCGACGGGCCCGGTCTCGGTGGCGCCGAGCAGCAGCAGCCCGTCGGAGCGGGACCAGCTGACGTGCGTACCGGGCTGGTCGGGCAGGTAGGGCTTGCCGGCCGGGTCGTAGTGGATGCGCAGGTCGTGCGCGGCGAGCCCGAGCCGCTCGGCGAGCAGGCGGCGGACGGTGAGGCGGGCGCGGAAGAAGCGGTGGGCCGCCCGGGCGTGGACGAACTCGGCGCCGCGCCGCAGCTCCTCCTCGGTCAGGCCCTCGGGGTAGTGCGCGCTGATGTCTTGGGGGGCGACCTGGTCGAGGTCGACCAGCCATGCGTCCATCGTGCTCCTTTCTCTGGCACGGCCCTCCCCGGTCCCGGGCCCGGCCGCGGCCTACAGGCCGAAGACGCGGGTGCGGGAGCGTGCGGGGTCGCCCGGGCGGAGGTGGAGGCGGCCGGCCGCGGGGAGCATGACGGCCGCGGCGACCGTGCGTTCGGCCCGGATGTCCCCGCGGTCGGGGACGCGCAGGGGCGGCCGGGACAGGAGGTCCAGGTGGTCCTCGGGGGTGGCGTCGGCGGGGAGCGCGGCGAGGCCCTCGCCGGCCGCGCGCAGGCGGCGCAGCGAGGAGTTGCGGGCGAAGACGTTGAGTTCGTCGGCCGGCGCGAAGTCCGGGTGGAGGTAGTGGTTGGTGTGGGTGAGGGCGCCGGGGGCGGCGGCTTCGGTGACGCGGAGGTCGCCGTCGAGGTGTTCCACGTACAGGGCCCGCTCGGGGTCGCAGAGCATCAGGGAGCGGGAGCTGGCCAGGGGGAGGTCGGCGAGGAGTTTGAGGGCCTGGCCGGTGTCGGCGGCGGTGTCGAGGAGGTGGCGGATGGCCAGGTACGGGGGGACGCCCGGGCCCCAGGTGCCGCCGAGGACCAGGTTGAGGCCGATGGCGAGGCCGTCGCTGTTGAGGCCGAGGTAGCCGAGGAGGCCGGCGAAGCTGAGGACCAGGGAGCGGCGGGCGGTGCCGGCGCGGGCGATGTCGAGGACGCTGATGTGGGTGTCGAGGTCGCCGCTGAGGTCGACGGTCTGGGCGAGGACGGGCGGTCCGGCTCCGGGTCCGGTGCGGGCGTAGGTGGTGCAGTCGCCGCCCGTGCGGATCCTGGAGTAGCCCAGGATCTCGCGGCGCAGCTGGAGCAGCCAGGCCTCGTCCTCGGAGGTCCCGGCGCCGTCGGCCAGGCCGGCCACCTCCTCGGCGAGGTCGGGCAGGCAGGCGGTGACGGCCTGCCGGTGGGCGGCGATGGCGGGGCGCAGGGCGGGGAGGGTCAGGGGCCGCCGGACGAGGTGGTTGAGGCGGGCCAGGCCGTCGTCGAGGAAGGCGCGCAGGGGTGCGGCGAGGGCCGCGCCGTGGGCGCGGCCGATCTCGTACGGGGTGCCGGAGGCCCGTATGTGGGTGATGCCGGGGTCGTTCATGCCGGTACGGCCTTCTTGGGGCCGCGCGCCAGGTGGGCGCGGACGGTGGGCCATTCGGCGCGCAGGATGCTGTAGAAGACGGCGTCGCGGCGGCGGCCGCCGGGCATGTAGTTGAAGCTGCGCAGGACGCCTTCCTCGGTGGCGCCGATGTTGGCGAGGCCGCGGCGGGCCTGGACGTTGAGGACGTCGGTCTTGAACTCGGCGCGTTCGGCGCCGAGCACCTCGAAGGCGTGCTCCAGCAGGAGGGCCTTGGCCCAGTGGTTGACGCCGCGGCCGCGGAAGTCGCGGCCGAGCCAGGACCAGCCGAGTTCCAGGCGGCGGTCGGCCTCGGCCATGTTGCCGAAGCTCATGCTGCCGGCGATGCGGCCGCTCTCCTTGTCGGTGAGGGTGAAGACGGTGCGGCGGCCGGCGGCGTGGTCGGCGAGGTTGGCGTCGAAGAAGGCCTCGAACTCGGCGTCGGTGGAGACGGCGGCGACGAAGTACCGCCAGATGCCGGGGTCCATGGCCACGGCCCGGATGCCCTCGCGGTCGGCTCCGGTGATCGGGGTGAGCCGCACCCGGTCGTTCTCCAGGACGACGGCGGCCTGCTCGGTCCAGCTGGTCATGGTTCAGGCTCCGGTGGGGGCGTGGCGGTGGCGGGCGAGGGCGTCGGTGACGTCGCGGAGGGTCTTCATGTCGGCGAGGTCGTGTTCGGTGAAGTGGGCGAGGTCCACGCCGGTCTCCTCGCAGACCTCGGTGAGGAAGAGGACCTTGTTGAGGGAGGTCAGCCCGTAGGCGGCGACCATGTCGGCGTCGGGGTCCAGGTCCTCGGCGGGGACCTCGGGGATCAGGACGAGGGCGAGCTGCTCGCGGGCGGCGTCCTGGAGGGTGCTGTCGGTGGTGTCGGTGGTGTCAGGCATGGATTCCGGCCTCCTGGGAGTGCAGCGGGGCGTGGTAGGCGGCCCGGATGTCGGGGCGCTTGGGCTTGTACTGGGAGGTCAGCAGGCCGCCTTCGATGCTGAACGGCGGGTCGGCGACGAGGACGCGGCTGATCCGCTCGTCGGGGGTGGTGGCGGCGTTGACGGCGGCGAGGCGGGCGGCGATGGCCCGGTGGTCGGCGGGCAGGCCGGCCGGGGAGACGACGGCGACGAGGTCGGTCTGGGTGGGGCTGAACAGGACGCACTCGGCGATGGCCGGGTCGGCGCGCATGAGTTCCTCGATGGGCCGCACGATGACCTTCCTGCCGTTGTCGAGGACGATGACGTCGTCGGCGCGGCCGTGGACGAAGAGGTAGCCGTCCTCGTCGAGGTGGCCGAGGTCGCCGGTGCGGACGGTGCCGTCGGGGGAGAAGACCTTCTCGGAGTCGCCGGGGCGGGCGTAGGCGTAGTGGTTGTTGACGGGGTGGGTGCTGCGGACGCTGATGACCCCGTCCTCGCCGATGAGCACCTCCTTGCCGCGGACGGCCCGGCCGACGCTGCCCTCGCGGTGGGCGCCGGGGTGGTTCTTGGTGACGATGCAGGTCTCGTTGAGTCCGTAGCCCTCGTAGAGGGGCAGCCGGGCCTCGTCGTTGAAGAAGCGGAGCACGGCGGGGGAGGCGGGGGCGGAGCCGGTCCACAGGTAGCGGATCCGGTCGCCGAACAGGGCGCGGGCCGCGTGTTCGGGGCTCTGGCCGGGGGTGCGGCGCAGGCGGGCGCCGATCTGGCGGCGGGCGGTCTCGTAGAAGGCGGGGACGCCCATGACGACGGTGGGGCGGACGCGGCGCAGGGTGGCGAAGGCGGCCTCGTAGGTGGTGACGGTGACGTCGTGGCCGTGGAGGAGGGCGGAGTAGACCCAGTAGCGCTGCTGGAGGAGGGAGAGGGGAAGGAAGACGAAGAGGTGGTCGTCGGGGGTGTGTTCGAAGATCTCCTGGACGGCGGTGAGGGAGCTGTCGATGCTGCCGGCGGTGGCGCCGAGGCCCTTGGGGACGCCGGTGCTGCCGGAGGTGAACTTGATGGTGGTGACGTCGCCGGTGGTCCAGGTGACGGGTGGGAGGGGCGCCTCGGCGTCGGGGCCGGCCCCCGGTTCGGTGAGGGCCAGGACGTCGTCCATGGGGAGGACGCCGGGGACGCCGTCGGCGGGCTGGTCGGTGAAGAGGAGGTGGAGGTCGTAGCGGTCGGCGAGTTCGGCGGAGGGGGTGAACTTGCCGGGTTCCAGGCCGGCGGTCTGCGCGCCGAGCCGCAGGGCGGCGAGGTCGAGGAGGACCCATTCCAGGCTGTTGGCGGCGAGGATGCCGATGCGGTGGGCTTGGCCGATGCCGTGGGTGCTCCGCAGGTGGTGGGCCAGGCGGGTCGCGCGGTCGTGGAGCTCGTGGAGGGGCATGGTGCGGGTGCCGTCCAGGCGGGCGACGTGGATGTGGCCGCCCGCCGGGCGCTCGGCGACGATCCGCCGGATCGTCTCCGGCGCCGCCGGGGGTGTGGTCTGTCGGGTGCGGGCCGACTGTGGCTGGGCGCGCAGTTCCCCGCGCCCCTGGAAGGGGGCGGTCATCGGGCTGCCTTGGGCATGAGGGCTGCGGCCATGGCGCGGACCGTGTCTCGTTCCGAGAACTGGTCGAGGGTGAGGGTGACGCCGAAGCGTTTGCGGGCGGCCGTGAGGATGCGGGCGGCCGCGATGGAGTCGCCGCCGAGGGAGGTCAGGGTGTCCAGGGCGCCGACGTCGGGGCGGCGCAGGACGGTGGACCAGATGTCGCAGAGGATCTTCTCCGCCTGGGTGGCGGGGGCGCTGCCGCCCGACGCGCGGCCGGCGGCGGGCGCCTGGGCGCCGAGTTCGGCCAGCCGTGCGCGGTCCACCTTGCCGTTGCGGGTGAGGGGGAGCTCCTCGTGCCAGAGCAGCGCCGCGGGGAGCATGTACTCCGGCAGGTCGGCGCGCAGGGCCTGGCGGATCTCGGTCAGGTGGGGGCGGTGGCCGCCGGAGGGGACGAGGTGGGCGATGAGCCGGTTGCCCTGGGGGGCGACGACGGCCCGGGCGACCTCGGCGAGGGCGGCGAGGCGGGTCTCGACCTCGCCGGCCTCGATCCGGTAGCCGTTGATCTTGATCTGGAAGTCGCTGCGGCCGAGGATCTGGATGCTGCCGTCGGGCAGGTAGCGGCCGAGGTCGCCGGTGCGGTACATCCGTTCGCCGCGTACGGGGTCCTCGTAGAACCGTTCGGCGGTGAGCTCCGGCTCGCCCCAGTAGCCGCGGGCCAGGCCCGCGCCCGCGGCGGTGATCTCGCCGGTGACCCAGTCGGGGGCGTCGAGGCCGTCGCGGTCGACGACGTAGGCGCGGTTGTTGGAGTTGGGGCGGCCGTACGGGATGGACTCGCTTCCGTCCTCGTCCTCGCCGACGGGGTGCAGGATGTTCCAGACCGTCGTCTCCGTCGGGCCGCCGAGGGAGAACACCTCCAGGCCGGGGACCAGTTCGCGCAGCTGCGCGGGGAGGGCGGGCGGGATGCGGTCGCCGCTCATCATGACCAGGCGCAGCCCCGGCGGTACGTCGCCGTCCGAGCGGGCCTGGCCGTGCAGGAGTCCGACGATGGCGGGGACGGAGTTCCACACGCTGACCCCGTAGAGCCAGCACAGTTCGAGCCAGTGGGCGGGGTCGGCGGCCTTGTCGCGGTCGGGCATGACGAGGGCGGCGCCGGCCGAGAGGGCGCCGAAGACGTCCCAGACGGACAGGTCGAAGTTGAAGGCGCTGACGGCCATGAACCGGTCCTCGGCGGTGATCCCGAAGCGGTCGCGGCAGTCGGCGACGAGGTTGGCGACGCTCCGGTGGGTGACCATGACGCCCTTGGGGGCGCCGGTGGTGCCGGAGGTGTAGAGGACGTACGCGAGGTCGTCGGGGTGGGATCCGGCGGGCCGCTCGGGGAGTTCGGCGCGGCCGGAGCAGGGCCGGGTGAGGTCGAAGGCGGCGATGGCGCCTTCGGAGGGCCGGCCGGTGTTGGTGAGGACGCAGCGGACGCCGCCGTCGGCGAGCATGTACTCCTGGCGGGCGGCGGGCAGGGCCGCGTCCACGGGCAGGTAGGCGGCTCCGGCGAGGACGGTCGCGAGGATGCCGACGATCTGCTCGGGCCCCCGGTGGCAGACGAGGCCGACGAGTTCGCCGCGGCCGACGCCCTGGGCGCGCAGCCAGGTGGCGGCGGTGGCGGCCCGGTGCAGGAGTTCGCCGTAGCTGACGGTCCGGTCGGAGGTGAGGATCGCGGGCGCGGCGGGGGTGCGGGCGGCCCGGGCCACGATGGCGTCGCCGAGCATCTCGTCGGGCAGGTCGGTGGCGGTGTCGTTGGCGGCGGCGCGGCGTTCGCGCTGTGCGGGCGGCAGCAGGTCGAAGCAGTGCCGCTGCCAGGAGGCCCCGTCGACGAGGGTTTCGAGGAGGGTGCGGTAGCCGTGGGCGAGGTCGTCGAGGAGACCCTCGCAGAAGAGTTCGTCGATGCCGTCGAGCTGGACGACGAGTGCGCCGTGCTGCTCCATGGCGAAGGCGTTGAGCCACACCTGGGGGGTCTGGCTGACGGAGAAGACCTCCTTGCCGAAGAGTTCCAGGGCGGAGCCGTCGACCTCGCTGCTGACGTGTCCGATGGCGCTGTTGAAGGTGTACGGCATGCGGGCGCCGGCGATCCCGCCGCGGCGGCGGGCGAGTTCGCGCAGGAACTCGACGCCGGAGTAGTGCCGGTGGTCGATGTCGGTGTGCAGCCGGGCCTGGAGGAGCTGGGCGCGTTCGGCGAAGGTCAGGCTCCGGTCGGTCTCGGCCTCGACGAGGAGGGTGTCGGAGAACTGGCCGATGGCCTCGAAGACGCGGGGATGGACGGGCGGGCGGTGGGCGACGGTGGTGGTGAGGGTGAACCTCTCCCCCGCGCCCCAGGTGGCGAGGGTTTCGGCGTAGGCGGCGAGGAGCAGCGCGGAGGGGGTCAGGCCGGCGGTGGCGGCCCGGTCCTTGAGGGCGGTCCAGGCGGTGCGGTCGAGGGTGACGCGGCGCTGGGTGAAGCGGGTCTCGGTGAGGGCGGACGGGCTGGTGCGCAGCGGCAGGTCGGGGTGGGGGGCGAGGTCGTCGGCGCGGTCCAGCCAGTAGGCGCGGGAGCGTTGGGCGGGGGCCTTGTCGCGGGCCGCTTCGAGGGCGGCGACGTAGTCCTCGTAGGGGAGTTCCTCGTGGACGTCGGCGCCGGGGCTCTGGTAGGCGTGCCACCAGGCGCGGAAGAACAGGAACATGCTGATCCCGTCCATCACGAGCCCGTCGTGGCCGACGTGGAGGACCATCCTGTCGTCGTCGAGGATGGTGGCCTCGACGGTGATCAGCGGGGCCTGGTCGGCGGGCAGGACCTGGTGGGAGCGCATCGCGCGCAGTTCGGCGCGGATGGCCTCCTGCTGGCGGGGGGTGTGGGAGCGCAGGTCGAGGACGCCGATGCGGGGGGCGTGGGCGCCGTGCTCGGTGGCCTGGCGTTCGTCGGACAGGAAGCGGGAGCGCAGGCCGCTGTGGGCGGCCACGACGGTGTCGAGGGAGGCCTGGAGGCGGTCGAGGTCCCAGTCGCCCTCGATCTCGTGGAAGACGTGGCTGGAGACGTCGCCGACCTCGAAGACGCCGCTGCGGCCGAGGTAGTAGCTGCGCTGGAGGGGGGTGAGGGGGAAGCCGGGGCCCTGTTCGGCCTCGCGGGCGAGGTGGGCGACGAGGGCGGGCTTGGCGGTTCTGACGCGGGCGATGAACTCGGGGTCCATCCGCTCGCGGTTGCCCTGGAGGCGCAGGTCGCCGTCGGCGAGGGTGACGGTCAGGCCGCGTTCGGCTATCTCGCGCAGGATGTGGCGGGGCTGGTTCATCGGGCCTCCCCCGAGGTCAGGGCGGCGACGGCGGAGGGCTCGGCGCGCTCGGCGATGACGGCGGCGAGTTCCGCGAGGGTGCCGCCGTGCAGGAGTTCGTCCATGGAGAGGTCGACGTCGAGGGCGTCGAGGATCTGGTACTGGACGGTGACGGCCTGGAGGGAGCCGGCCGCGAGCTGGGTGAGGGTGCGGTGGGCGATCTGCTCGTCCGCGCCGAGGCGCAGGGCGGTGCGGGCGACCTGGGTGAGCCAGGGGGTGAGGACGGGCTCGGTCGCGGCGGCCGCGTCCGGGGAGGGCTGGAAGAAGACGGCGTCGGCGAGGTCGACGGCGCTGCCGGGGGTGAGGAGTTCGACGGTACGGGGCCAGGTGCGCGGGGTGCCGGTGCCGAGGGCGGCGGCCAGCCGGGCGGCGAAGCGGGGCATGACGGGGGCGGCGGCGTGTGCGAGGAGGCGGGCGGCGGCCAGTTCGAGGGCGACGGCGGTGCGGTTCTCGTCCTCCCAGCCGGGGGTGTCGGTGAGGAGGGATTCGGCGCGGGTGAAGCGGACGGTGTCGCGGACGATGCCGTCGAGTTCGGCGGCGGCCTGGGCGAGGGAGAAGGAGTCGTTGCCGAGGGCTCCGGTAACGGCGTCGAGGCGGGTGCCGAGGCGGGCGAGGAAGGCGGTGTGCTCGGGGGTCCAGTTCCCGGCGTCGGGGGCGCGGCCGCCGTGGTGCTTGGCGACGCGGGCGCCGAGGTCGGTCAGCCACTGCTGCCAGGTGCCGATGAGGGTGTCGGCGAGGACGGCCTCGTAGGCGGCACGCCGGAAGTCGGTGCGGCTGCCCTCGGGGCGGGTGGCGGCGAGGAAGTAGCGGACGGCGTCGACGGTGTCGGGGGTGAGGACCTCCTTGCCCCAGACGGCGTGCCGGCGGCTGGTGGAGAACTTCTCGCCCTCCAGCAGGTAGAACTCGTTGACGTGGTAGTCGATGTCGGGGGTCCAGCCGGGGTGGGCGAGCTGGTAGAGGACCGGGTAGAGCACGGAGTGGTAGAAGCTGTTGTCGTAGCCGAAGAAGTGGACGATCTTCCAGTCGGCGGAGGGTTCGGCGGCCCGCCAGGGGCGGCCGAGGCGGGTGCCCAGTGACTGGATGCCGTGCAGGAACCCGTAGCTCATCTCGGGCCAGACCCAGATGACCTGCCCGTCGGTGTCGTTCTCGCGGGGTTCGACGCCCCAGCCGGAGGGGTGGGTGAGGGGCAGGTCGAGGGCGGGGCGGCGGAAGAGCCGGTCGGCGAGTTCACGGAGCCGGGCGGGGACGCGGCCGCGCCGGTGGTGGGCGCGGACGTCACCGGCGTAGGCGTGCAGGGGCAGGGTCCAGCGGGCGGCGGGGGCCGGGCGGGGTGCGCGGCCGGAGACGGTGGAGCGGGGGGCGGCGAGGTCGGCGACGGTGTTGGGTTCGCCGCACTCCTCGCACAGGTTGCCGGAGGTGGCGGCGCCGCAGCCGGGGCAGCCGCCGGAGACGTCGGCTTCGTAGAGGTACTGGCCGTCGGCGGCGTCGTAGAGGGCTTCGTGTGCGGTGACGGCGATCTCGCCGGAGGCGACGAGGCGGCTGAAGTAGTCCTGGAGTCCCTCGCGGTAGCCGGGGTCCTGGTCGGTGACGGTGTACTGGTCGAGGGGTATGTCCATCAGCCGCAGGGTCTCGGCGATCTCGGCGCTGTAGTGGGCGGCGGTCTCGGCGGGGGTGCGGCCGTCGCGGCGGGCGGCGCCGAGGACGTAGCTCTGGTAGTCGTCGCTGCCGGTGAGGTGGTAGGCCTCGGTGCCGTTCATGCGCTGGAAGCGGGTGAAGGCGTCGGCGCCGAGGTAGGGGCCGGCGAGGTGGCCCAGGTGCAGGTCGCCGTTGGGGGTGGGCGGGGTGGAGAAGACGAAGACGGGGCGGTCGCCGAAGCCGGTGCGGGCGGGTGCGGCGGCGGCGTGCGCGGCCCGTTCGGCGTCGCGCCAGTACTGGGTGAAGAAGACCAGGTCGGTGCCGCCGTCGGCGGTGTCCTGCGGACCGGTGTTCCGCAGGACGTGGGACTCGAAGGGTTCGAAGAGGACGACGGTGCCGGGGGCGGCCTCGTGGCGTTCGCCGTCGATGAGGAACTCGCCGCGGCCGGAGACGATGACGAACAGTTCGGTCTCGTCGTGGTGGTGCTCGTCGGTGGCCCGGCCGGGGGCGATCCGGCCCCAGCCCGCGCCGGTCCCGAGGCCCTCCACGCGGCTCATGTCGATGCCGAACGCCTGCTCCAGCACGTCGTCGTCATAACTCGCGATGATCATGTCGTGGCCTTTCGCGGGGACGGGAGGGAAGGGATCAGGTCGGCGGCACGGGCGGCGAGCGCCGGGGCCAGGCGGTAGCCGGAGCCGCCGGCGGCGCCCGCGAAGACGAGCCGGCCGTACGGGTCGAGGGCGGTGACCAGGGGTGTCCCGTGGGGCCCGTAGGCGTCGCAGAAGACCCGGCCCGACCGGCAGTGGGCGGCCAGGGCGGGGGCGTAGCGGGTGAGCAGGGCGCGGCCTTCGCGCAGGTGGCCGGCGGTGACGGCGGGGCCGACGGTGGCGGGGTCGGTGTCCCACTCCCGGCAGGTGTAGCTGAGCAGCCAGTGCCCGCGGTGGTGGACGGGCAGCAGGAAGGCGTCCTCCTCGTGCAGGACGACGGCCCGGTCGCCGGGGGCGGGGGGCGTCTCCACGTGCAGGGCGACGACCTTCTTGACCCTGGCCCCGAGCGGGGCGACGAGCTCGCGCCAGGCGGGCTCCTCCAGCCAGGGGCCGGGGGCGATGACGACGTGGCCGGCGTCGAGGGTGGCGCCGCCGGTCAGGGTGAGGCGGGCCCCGCCGGGGCCGGCGGCGACGGTGCGGACGGCGACGCCCTCGCGGAAGGAGACGGCGGGGCGCAGGCCGGCGGCGAGGAGCTGGGTGAGGGCGTGGACGTCGGCGTACTGGCAGCCGTCGGCCTCCCAGGCCCCGAAGTCCTTCGGCAGGGCGGGGACGCACGGGGGCAGTTCGCCGGTCCAGCGGAGCTTGGCCTCGGGGAGGTAGGTCTCGCGCAGGGCCTCCTCGGCGGACTCGGGCGCGAGGACGGTCATGTCGAGGGGGTGGATGGGCAGGTCGGGGCGGGCGGTGTGGAGGTCGGCGTAGAAACGTTCGCTCTCGGCGGCCAGGGCGCGGACGGTGTCGTCGGCGCCGCGCGGGAAGTGCAGTCCGGCGGAGCGGCGGGTGGCGCCGGAGCCGATCATGTCCCGGTCGAGGACGGTGACGGTGGCGGAGGGGTCGCGGGAGAGGACCTCGCGGGCGATGAGGACGCCGAGGATGCCCGCGCCGACGACGGCGACGTCGGTACGGGCCCCGGTGGGGCCGCCGGCACGGGGGGCGGTGGTGCGGTAGGCGGGGGCGGTGGTGGGGTCGGCGGCGGGGCCGGCCGCGGGCCCGCCGGGTGCGGCCGTGTGCGTCGTCGGGGCCGCGGGCACGGGGTGGGCCTCGGGGTCGGTGGAGAGGGGGCGGCAGGAGCCGGCGCGGTCCGTGGTCATCAGGCGGTCCACCGTTCGTCCTGGGGGGTCTTGGAGGACCACTCGATGAAGGAGGCGAGCTGCTCGTCCCCGCGTACGCCGCACAGCCGGTCGGCGATGCGCCGGCTGCGCCAGGCGTTGAGGCTGAGGTTGGGGTCGGCGAGGCCGCGCTGGCCGCGGACCCCGTTCTGGACGAAGAGGCGCCGGTCGGCGGGCCCGTCCCAGCGGACGGCGTAGTCCTCGTCGACGCGCAGTTCCTCGTCCTCGTGCTCCAGCCGTCCGGCGAGCGGGGCGAGGAAGTCCATGGCGGCGGGCCGGTAGCCGGTGGCCCAGACGACGACGTCGGTCTCGAACTTCTCCAGGGACTCCGGCTCCTGGGTGTGCCGGGCGCAGACCTCCCAGCCGCCGAAGGGGCCGGGGCGGACGTCGAAGACCTCGCGGCCCGGGTGCAGGGCGACCAGGTCCTCGTTGCCCTCGACGAACCGGTGGACGTAGATGCCCTGGTAGATCTCGCGCAGGGTGGACTCGGAGATGCCGTCGCTGCTGAGGACGTTGCGGGAGTTCAGCGACTGGCGGCGCTCGCGCGGCAGTCCGTAGAAGTAGTCGGCGTGGCTGGGCATGTAGTAGTCGTTGGTGAAGGGCGAGTCGTCGATCGGGAAGTAGTTCTGCCGCCGCGAGATCCACGAGACGCGGCGGGGCAGGTCCCAGCCGCCGCGGGAGATCAGGTCGAGGAAGGCCTCCGCGCCGGACTGGCCGCCGCCGATGACGACGACCCGCTTGCCGCCGACGTCCTGCGCGTTGGCCATGTAGTCGCAGACGTGGAACTGGGTGGGGCCGAGGTGGTGCTCCCCCAGCGGCGGGACCCAGGGGCGGCTGCCGACGCCGACGACGACGTTCTCGGCGGTGACGGTGCGGCGTGCGGTGCGCACCGTGAACACCCCGAGTCCGTCGTCGAAGTCGACCTCCTCCACGCCCTCGCCGAAGACGACGTTCTCGTTGCGGCGGCTGGCCCAGGCCAGGTAGTTGCGGAACTCCAGCCTCGGCACGTCGTCGAACTGGGCGTTGAGGAAGTGGTAGACGCGGCCCTTGGCGTGCAGGTAGGAGAGGAAGGAGAAGGGGTTGGCGGGGTCGGCCAGGCTGACCAGGTCCTTGAACTGGGAGACCTGGAGGCTGGTGCCGGGGATCTGCTGGCCGTCGTGCCAGCCGAAGGACTCCTTGCGGTCGAGGAAGAGATTGGGTACGTCCGGCCTGCTGTGCAGCAGGGACGCCAGGCTGAGGTTGGCCGGGCCCACGCCGACTCCCACGCAGCGGAAGTGCGTGATGCCCGGCCGGAAGCTCTCGTGCCCCATGGTTCGGAACCTCTCGTTCGATTGCGGTGGCTGAGGTGAGGGGGAAGTGGGGTGAGGGAGGGGTGGGGTGGGAGCGTCAGGCGGTCATGCCGGTACTCCGGTGGGGGTGGGGGCGGTCTCCTCGTAGCTGCCGGCGAGCCCGTGGGCGCCGAGGAACGACAGCCAGCGGGAGGCCTCGGGGGAGGTCTCGGCGGCCCGGTTCAGCCCGGCGGGGAGGGCGCCGGCCAGGATCCGGGTCACCCCGTAGGCGACGGGGAGGGAGACGCAGCGGGCCATGGCGGACTCGTCCGGTCCGCCGGTGAGGTCGAGCAGGCGGGAGCCGCGCCAGCGCTCCCCCGCCCTGGTGCGCAGTTCCAGGGAGACGGACAGCACGACGCGGTCGCGGTCGGCGGGGCCGGCCGGGTGGCGGGCGGCGAGGTCGTACGCCAGGGCGCGGACGGCGTCCCGGTCCCCGGCGGCGACGGTGTCGAAGACCTCCTTCCAGGCGGTGCGCCAGCCGGTGTTGCGCAGGGTGCCGCGGACGAAGGTGTCGAGGTGCCAGTAGTACGGGATGCCGTACTGGGCGACGAAGGGGAGGCTGTCGCGGTTGGGGTAGGCCTCGAACTCCTCGCCCGCCAGGGTCAGCGGGGTGGTCGCCTCCCAGGGGCGGGAGGCGGTGAGCTCGGCGCACGCCTCGATGTAGCGAGCCGGGTTGCCGAGGGCGGCGAGGACCCCGTACGGGGCCCAGCTGAAGCGGTAGCGGAACGGTCCGGGGACCGCCGGGAGGCCCCCGCACCAGGAGGTGAACACGGCGGTCGCCGGTGAGGGGCCGAACGCCTCGCGGGCCCGGGCGACGAGGTCGTGGGCCATGAGGTGGTCGATGCCGGGGTCGAGCCCGGCCTCGGTGAGGACGACGGTACGGGTCCGCGCGGCGGCCCGCCGCGCCTGTCCGGCCAGCTCCGGGGTGGTGTAGCTGGTGCAGGCGAAGTGGGCGCCGCGGTCGGTGGCCAGGCCGAGCAGGGGGGTGTGCTCGGCGGCCGGGAGCATGGAGACGAGGACGTCGCCCGCGCCCGTCTCCGCCGCCAGGGCGGCGGGGGTGAGGGCGCGGACCTCGGCGCGGCCCGCCAGGCCGAGGGCGGCCAGGCGGGCGGCGGCGCGTTCGGCGGTGCGGTCCCACAGGACCACGCGGCGGGCGCGTTCGCAGACGAGGGAGAGGCCGGAGCGGCCGGTGGACAGGCCGGTGCCTATCCAGTGGACGGTGCCGGACGCGGGGGCCGCGGCGTTCCCGGCGGGCTGGTCAGCTGACACGTGGTGCCTCCTGGGCTTCGACGGCCGTCCGGAAGAGGTGCAGGGCGCGGGCCCAGACGCCGTCCCACTCGGCCAGGCGCAGGAGCTGCGGGGCGAGTTCGGCGGAGAAGGCGGTGCTGGCCTCGACGGGGAGGAGGGAGGGGAGGTTGTCGATGGCGATCAGGTCGAGGGGGCGGGCGCCGTCGCGGAGGGTGCGGACGGGCTCGTCCCAGGTGGTGGTGGTGTCGTAGACGGGCAGGACGTTGCAGTCGGAGGTGACGTCGCAGGTGACGTCGGAGACCAGGGAGAGGCGGCGGGCGGGCTCGTCCAGGTCGGCCTTGGTCAGGAAGGGCGGTACGGGGGTGGTGGTCAGGACGGTGTTGACGAGGAGGTCGTGGGCGAGGAGGGCGGTGCGGTCGAGGGCGCGGGTCTCGGGCAGGTCCCAGCGGGTGGGTTCCAGGCCGGCCCGGACGAGGGCGTCGCAGGCGCCGCGGCCGCAGCGGCCGAGGGCGCCGATGACGAGGGCGGCGGTGTCGTCGCCGGCCGTGGAGGCGAGGAGGGCGTCCAGGGCGGGGCGGTCGGTGGGGACCAGCGGGGTGGTGAGGGCGCCGCGGTGGTGCAGGACGGCGAGGGCGGCGCCGACGTAGCCGGCCCAGTAGCCGAACGCGGCCACGCGGCGGCCGGACTCGTCGGTGAGGTACTCCATGTCGAGCAGGGCCCCGCCGCCGGCGGTGAAGCGGGAGAGCAGCTCGCGGGCGCCGGCCTGGCCCTTGTAGGCGTGGCCGAAGTAGATGTGCCGGTGGCGCAGGGCGGGGGCGCCGGGGCCGGCGGGGAGTTCCTTGAGGCCGAGGACGTACGCCTCGTCGGGGGCCTGCTCGTGCCAGGAGGCGGTGGGGGCGGTGGCGCAGCCGGCGGTGGCGTAGTCGGCGAGGGGGAACGCGCGCTGCGCCGACTCCTCGACGGTGATGCGGACACCGGCCTCGACGAGGCGGGCGGCGTCCTGCGGGGTGAGGGGGGCGCGGCGTTCCGTACGGCGGGCCTCGTGTCGCATCCAGAGGTGAGTGCTGTCCGACATGTTGCGTTTTGTCCTGTCTGGAGGCATGGGGGTGGGTGACCCCCGGCCTGATCGCGGTGGCGGGGGCTGCGTCCTGGACGTTCTCGCGCCGGGGGGTTGCGAAAGTCCTGCGCGGTGCCCGCGGTGGCCGGTGCGTGCTCTCGGCGTGCCGGCCGGAAGCCCTCGTACTGGACGTACTCGGGATTTCGGCCGGTGCGGCGAGAGTGCGTGCTGGGCGCCGTGGGTGCCGTGCGGGACTTTCGCAACCCCCCTACAGGAGCGGGATCCGGGCGTTCGCCAGAGGGCGGTAGGCGGGGGTCGCTGTGGCGCTCCAGCCTGCCGTGCGGAGCTCGGTCACCACGGCGGTGGCGAGGGCCGTGGCCAGCTCCCCGCCCGGGCAGCGGTGGGCTCCCGCGCCGAAGGTGAAGACGGCCGGATTCACCCGGCCGGGGGAGAGCGTGTGGGGGTCGGGGTTGACGGCGGGGTCCCGGTTGGCGGCGGCGAGGAGGACGAGGACCTGTTGCCCGGGCTCCACGGCGGAGCCGGCGTGGGTGAAGGTGTCGGCGGCGAAGCGGCGGGTGTTCTGGACCGGGGCGTCGTACCGGACCACCTCGCGCACGAGCGCCCCGGTGTCGGCGGCGCCGGCGCCCCGGGCGAGGGCGACGAGGGTGTTGCCGATGAGTCCGGCGGTGGCGTCGTAGGTCTGGGAGAGGAACCCGATGGCGTTGGAGAGCAGCGGCCCGGGGTGTTCCCACCCGGCCCGCTCGGCTGCCGTGAAGAGCTCACGCAACAGCCCGTTCGCCGGCCCGGCGGGGTACGCGGTCCCGGAGGCTGGCGCGGCCTCCGGAGCCGTCAGGGGGGCCGTCGAGGCCGAGGCGAGGGGCGGGCCCAGAAGCTCGCGCAGGCGGGTGGCCGCCGCCGCGGCCGCCCGGTGGTCGTCCTCCGTCGCGGAGGCGGGGATGCAGCGGACGAAGTCGCCGATCGCGCGGGCCGCCTCGCGGTCGGCGCCGTCGGCCAGGCCGCCCAGCGCCGCCACCACCCGGGCCGGGACCCCGAACATCAGCTCCTCGTACGGGACTTCGCCGCCCTCCGCGAGCGCCTCCCGGGTGAAACGAGCGGCCAGCGCCCCGGCGTGCCCGAGGTCGGCGCGGGCCAGGGCCTCGGCCACGACCCCCTTGAGCCGGGCCGCCGCCGCGCCGTCCGTCATCCGTACGAGCTCGCCGAACACCTCCCCGGCCGCCGTCCCCGCGATCCCGGCCGGGACCGGCTCCGCCACCGGACGCACCCGCAGCGCGCCGCTGCCGAGCACCGCGCGCACCGCGGCCGCGTCGGCGGCCACCCACGCCCCGAGCGCCTCGTCGAAGGCGAAGGGGCGCTCGGCCACCAGCCGCGCGTAGAAGGGATAGGGGTCCGCGAGGCGAACGGCCTCGACGGGGGTGCTGAGGGTGGTGGTGCTGCTCACGACTCACTCCTTGCTGAACTGTTGGTACGGGCCGCGGAGTTCGAAAGAGCAACGAACACCGCAACCATCAATTGAGTAGCCACGACGGCGATCAACCACATCCGCGAGAGCGGCGCCGGTTCAGGCGCGAGAAGGGGCCACTCGGGCCGCCCGCCGCATGTCCAGCGAGCCCGCGATGGCCATCCGCAGGACCTCCGACGTGCCCTCGTAGATGCGCAGGGAGCGGATCTGCCGGTACAGCCGCTCGGTGACCGAGTCCCGTACGATCCCCGCCGCGCCCAGCAGTTGCACAGCCGAGTCCACGACCTCCTGGGCGGCCTCGGTGGCGTGGACCTTGGCGATGTTGGAGTGCCGGGCGAAGCGGCGGCTGCCCCGGTCGGTCTCCCAGGCGGCCCGGGCCACCAGCAGCGCGGCGGCGTTCAGCTGCACCTCCATGTCGGCGAGCCGGGCCTTGACCAGCTGGAGGTCGAAGAGCACGGCCCCGTACGCCTCCCGCGCCAGCACGTGCGCGAGCGCCGTGTCGAAGGCGCGCCGGGCGAAGCCGAGGGCGGCCGCGCCGACCGTCGTACGGAACCGCTCCAGCAGGTCCAGGGCGACCACGAACCCCTTCCCCGGCCGCCCGAGCACCGCGTCGGCGGGCAGCCGGCAGTCCTCGAAGGCGAGGTGGGCGAAGGAGCGCGGGGCGATCGCGTCGATCCGCTCGACCCGCAGCCCCGGGGTGCCGGCCGGCACCAGGAAGGCCGACAGCCCCAGCGGACCCGGGCCCTCCCCCGTGCGGGCGACGACCACGAACAGGTCCGCGATGGTGCCGTTGGCGATCCACGCCTTGCGGCCGCTCAGCGCGTACGAGCCGTCCTGCGCGCGCACCGCCTCCAGCCCGACCGACGCCAGGTCGGAGCCCGCCTCCTTCTCGGAGACCGCGAAGGCCCCGATCAGGGTTCCGGCGGCCATCCCGGGCAGGTAGCGGCGGCGCTGCGCCTCGCTGCCGAAGCGCAGCAGCGGGGTCGCGGCCAGCGCCTGGACGGAGAAGGCGAAGTCGGCCAGGTCCTCGGCGTAGGCGAGGGCCTCGCGGCGCAGGCACACCGCCCGGAAGTCGTCCACGGGGACGCCCAGCGGGTCCAGTTCGGACAGCCAGCCCGCCGCGCCGAGGGCGCGCACCAGGCGGCGTCCGGCGGCGTCGGGGCCGAGGCCGCGGATCTCCTCCCACAGCACCCGGTTGCCGTCGCACCAGGCCCCGGCGGAGGCGGCGAGCCGGCGGTGGGAGTCCTCGTAGAAGGGGAGCGCGAGCACCTCGGTGTCGAAGCTCGTGGTCGGTTCCATGGTCCGGCTCCTCAGATGACCAGTTCGGCGGGGGCGTCGGCGTCCTCGGCCCCGGCCGCGCGCACCCGCTTGACGAGGGCGTGCTCGATGAAGAAGGCGAAGGAGGCGTAGCCGCGCCAGATCCGCCGCCATTCGCGCTGGACGGCCTCCTCGCCGGAGAGGTGCCGTACCTCGTCGAGGTAGGCGACGACGATGTCCGCGGACTGGCGGGCGTGGCCGGCGGAGAAGTTGTCGATGGACAGGTGGGCCTCTTCATAGGAGACGTCGAGGCCGTGACGGCGCAGTTTCTGGATCTCGCGCATCCGCATCGCGCCGAGGCCGAACATCTCGATGCCCAGGTTGTAGCCGAGGATCTCGTTGTAGAGGCTGTCGGGGAAGAGCGACAGGCACAGCTGGTGGACGGAGAAGCCGTACAGGTGGTCCGGCAGGTCGCCCTGGTGCAGGAAGGCCTCCTGCCGGATGTGCGGCAGGTCCATGTCCATGCTGGCCAGGACCTTGTGGATGAGCGTGATGTGGTTCTTGTCCATGTCGCCGCGGCCCATCTCGTCCGCGTAGATGGCGAAGAGCATGTCGTCGCTGCGGCGGCCGCGGCGGCCGAGGTTGCCGACGCGGTGGGCCCAGGTGCCGTCGATGAGGCTGCCGAGGGCGTACGTGGACTGCTCGAAGACGACCTCGTCGCGGGAGGGGATCTCGGTGAGCGGCTCGTAGGGGTCCACGAGCTTGTCCCAGTAGATCCGTTCGACCCGATCCAGCAGGGCTTCGGGCGTGTACGGGAACCAGGAGGCGTCGGTGAGCAGGCCCTCGGCCCCGTGCTCGAAGAGGATCTCGGCCTCGGCGAGGCCGGCCTCGGCGCGGGCGCGGGCGAGCGGCAGCACGCTGGGGTGGCGTTCGAAGTTGACCAGCCGGTGGAAGAACCGGCGGTGGTCCTCGGGGCCTTCGGGCTCGCCCACGAGGATGTCGGCGGGGTCGGCGTCGGCGAGCCGCCGGCTCCAGGTGCGGGCGGGCGCGTCCCCGGCGGTGGCGGGGGTGAGGTCCGCGCCGGCGGGCTCGCCGTCGGCGATGGCGCGGGCCCAGGCGGTGAGGACGGCGGCCTCGCGCTCGTCGAAGATGCCGAACATGGGGCCGCCGAACTTGATGGCCTTCAGGAAGCGGCAGGGGCCGCCGTCGCGGGCGGGCTTCAGTTGGCGGGAGCCGCGCAGTTCGCGGACGAAGGCGGCGGCGTCGAGCTCCCCGGTGTCGAGCCAGTCGGTGAGCCCGCGGGTGCCCAGGCGTACGGCACGGTGCTGGCGGCCGGCGTGCGGGGCGTGCCGTTCGACGATCCGGGCGACCTTCGCGTCGAGCGAGAGCCCGTCGTGCCAGGCGGCGAGCTCGGCGAGGGCGGCGGTGTGCTCGCGCTCCAGGCGCAGCAGGAGGCGTACGGCGGCCAGCGCGCGGCGGCGGTCGGCGGGGCCGGTCGGGGACTCCTCGGTGAAGGCGAGGTAGGCGGCGAGCACGGGCCGGACGTCGCTCTCGGTGAGCATCGGCCCGGTGCCGAGGAGGAGTTCGTCGAGGCCGAGGGCGTGGGCGGCGTAGTGGACGCCGACGACCTCGGGGAGGAAGGAGGCGGGCAGCCGGGACAGGGCCAGGTGGAAGGCGCCGTGCAGGGCGGTGAGCGGGCGGGCGCCGGCCGCGTCGAGGAAGGCGGCGGACTCCACGCCGGGCAGGTGGACGCCCTGGGCGATGAGGGCCCTGCGGCGGCGGCCGAGCAGGCCGGCCTCGGAGACTCCCTCGCCCTGGAGCAGCCAGTGCTGGCCGAAGAGGCGGCCGACGATCTCGGCGGGCTGGGTGGCGGCCTGGGAGAGGGTGTCCAGCCAGCAGCCCCCGGTCAGCGCGAGGGGGGCGCGCTGGCGCAGGACGGCGGCGCGGACCTCCGGGTCGGGGTGGGTGCGCAGCGGGGTGAGGACGGCGGCGAGTTCGGTGCGGGCGGCCAGGACGTGGGCGGCGACGGCGTCGGCGTCGGAGCCGGCCGCGAGCCCGTCGTCCTCGCCCCGGTCCTCGGCCTCGGCCTCGGCGGTCAGGAAGGCGGCCAGGACGCGGCGGGCGGCGAGCAGGACGGCTTCGCTCTCCTGGTCGGCGATCAGGCGCCGGAAGAGGTCGGCGGGCGGCCCGGCGGTGATCCGGGAGGCTTCGGCGGCGCCTTGCGGGGAGGCCTCGAAGGGGCCGGCGGGCAGGGAGGTGGTGAGGTCGGGGAGGGCGAAGGCGGGCGCGTAGAAGCTGCGCGCCATGTCGAGGGAGGTTTCCTCGTCGGGGGTGATGGACGCGCTCATGCCAGGGATCCTTCGGGGGCGGCTGCGGTTGCGGGTTCGGGGGCGGCCCCGGTCGTTTCGGGCGGGTCCTCGGGGGTGCGCGCGGCCGTCGGGAGGGCGCGGAGCAGGACGGCGATCCGTACGCCCGGGACGCTCGACGCCAGCAGGTAGTGGCCGTGGGGCCGCAGGGCTCCGTCCCGGGCGCGGTCGACGAGGTTGATGAGCGGGTCGGCGGCGAAGCAGTGGCCCAGGCGCGGGATGTTGTCCAGGAAGAGCTGCTCGCGGGTGAAGCCGGCCTGGCGCTCCTTGAGGACGACGAGGGGCTTGTAGAGGTTGGCGTGGAACACCCCCCGGATGTCGTCGATCTTCATGCCGGCCTCGTCGAGGATCCGTTCGTTGACCTCGCGGGCCAGGTCGGAGCTGATCTCGTTGGACCAGTCGAGTCCGGCCGGGTCCTGGGCGCCGGCGCCCGCGACGATCTCGTAGGCGTCGGGGCCGAGGGGGCCGGCGCTGATCAGGCAGGAGGCGGCGCCGTCGCTGAAGAGGGCGTAGTTCTCCATGCGGGCGGACTCGTCGGTGATCCGGTCGGTGGTGATGACCATGACCGTGCGGTGCATGCCGGAGGCCACGTACGCCTGTCCGGTGCGGATCCCGGCGAGGAGGTTGGCGCAGCGGCCGAGGGTGAGGCCGGTGAAGGCGGCGGCGCCGAGGCCGGTGGCGGCCATGACGTTCTCGACGAAGGCCCCGTGGGTGCGGGGGCCGCCGGGGAAGCGGGTGGAGCACAGGATGAGGCAGTCCACGTCGGCCGGGGCGGCGCCGGCGGCGTCGAGGGTGGCGCGGGCGGTCTCGGCGGCGAGGGTCTCCAGGGACTTGGCGGTGCGGTGGACCGCGCCCCAGCCCCACAGGTCGGCGCGGGGCGGCATGCCGAACCGGCGGGCCCGCTCGCGCAGGCCCTCGACGGTGGTGTGGTCGGAGCGGAGTTCGCCGAGGACGTAGCGGGGCGCGGACAGGTGGACGGCGGCCGGGGCCGGCCGGGCCCCGGGGCCGGCGGGCCCGGCGGGCGCGCTGGGTGTCGTGTAGGGAAGGCTCACGGTGCCGGATCGCTCTCTCGGTCGGCGGCGGACGGGGCGGTCGGGGCGGGGGCGGCGGAACCGGTGGCGGCGGGCACGGGCGCGGTGGCGGGCGGTGCGGCCAGGAGGGCGTTGGCCTCGGCGTACGGGAGGGCGTCCGCGCCGAAGCCGAAGGTGCCCGACTCCGTGATCTCGCGGGCGGCGCGGGTGAGGGCGCCGAGCGCGGCGCGGGAGAGGGCGGAGCCGGTGCTGATCCGGCGGACGCCGAGGGCGCCGAGGTCGGCGACGGACAGCTTCAGGGCGCCGGTCATCAGGACGTTGACGGGCCGGGAGACGGCGGCGCAGACGGCGCGGATCGCCTCGGCGTCGGGCAGGGCCGGGGCGTAGAGCACGTCGGCGCCGGCGGCCTCGTACGCCCGCAGGCGGCGGATGGTGTCGTCGAGGTCGGGCCGGCCCAGGAAGAAGTTCTCGGCGCGGGCGGTGACGGTGAAGGGGAAGTCGAGCCCCTTGGCGGCCTCCACGGCGGCGGCGACCCGCTCGACGGCCTCGTCCAGCGGCCGCAGCGGGTCCTCGGGGCGGCCGGTGGCGTCCTCGATCGAGCCGCCGGCGAGGCCGGCTTCGGCGGCGAGGCGGATGGTCTCGGCGACGTCCTCGGGCCGCTCGCCGAAGCCGCTCTCCAGGTCGGCGGTGACGGGCAGTCCGGTGGCGTCCACGAGGGCGGCGGCGTTGGCGAGGAGCTCGGCGCGGGTCAGCTGATCGGCCCCGTCGGGGCGGCCGAGGCTGTGGGCGAGGCCCGCGCCGGTGGTGGCGAGGGCGGCGAAGCCGAAGGAGGCCAGGATGCGGGCGGTGCCGGCGTCCCAGGGGTTGGGGACGACGAAGGGGCCGGGGCCGGTGTGCAGGTCCCGGAAGGCCTCGCCGCGCCGGAGTCGGGCGGCGGGGTCGCTGCTGGGGGTGGTGTGGCTCATGAGGGGTCCTCGCAGGGGTGCTGTCGTACGTCGGGCGGGCCGTCAGATCAGCTCAACGTACTCATCACCAGGGGCGATTGATCCGGAGGCGACCGGCTTCGTCAGCTCCGCGGCCGCGGCGGCCGCCCGGGCGAGGGAACGCAGGAGGGAGGTCGCGGCGTCCGGCCGGTCCTCGAAGTAGAAGTGGCCGCCGACCGCCCAGTGGCGTGCGGGCCGGGCGGCGCATTCGCGGGTCCAGGGGTCCAGTGCGGCGGGGCCGACGTGCGGGTCGTCCGTGCCGTTGAGCAGGGTGACCGGGACGGTCAGCGGGGGGCCCGGGCGGTAGCGGTGGGCGGCGACCATGCGGAAGTCGGCCCTCAGGGGCGGCAGGAGGAGTTCCTGCACGGCCTCGTCGTGCATCACCTCGGGCGGCAGCCCGCCGAAGAAGCCGACGGCCTCGGTGAAGGCGCGGCCCTCCAGGCGGGCCGCCTCGACCACGCGGGGGGTGGGCAGCAGGGAGGGGGCCGCGCACCCGGAGGCGACGAGGCCGGCGAAGCCGCGTACGCCGTCCAGCCGGCGGGCCACCTCGAAGGCCAGGGCCGCGCCGAAGCTGTGGCCGAAGAGGAGGAACGGCCGCCGGCCGGCGGCGTCGGCGAGGGCGATGGCGGCCGCGGCTCCGTCGGCGAGGGCGCCGAGGGAGGCGGGGGCCGGCTCGCGGAAGCGGTGGCCGCGGCCGGGCGGGCAGACGGCGGCGATCAGCGCGTCGGGCTCCAGCGCGGGCTGCCAGCCGAGGAAGGTCCGGGGGTTCCCGCCGGCGTGCGGAAAGCAGTAGACGCGGACGGCGTCGAGGTCATGGCCCGCGGCGGTCTCGGAGGTCAGGAACCAGGGGGAGGCAACCACGAGGATCAGCCATTCCTTTGCCGGTCGGTCAGTGGCGGGAGGTGATGCAGTGCAGGAAGGGGCGTCGGCGGGGGATCAGTTCCAGCCAACGTCGTCGCTCGACGTGGGGGTGGGCGCGGGGGTGGTGACGGGCTGCGGGTTGTTCCAGCCGACGTCGCCCGCCTCATCGGCCGCACCGGCGACGACGTGCGGGTTCACGCGGTTCCAGCCCACGTCGCCGGAGCGCAGGTGGCTGACGGAGCCCGCGGGGGAGGCGCTCTCGGTGGCCTGGGTGGCGAAGCCGGCGACCGCCGTGCCCAGCCCGAGGGCCACGCCGGCCGTCGCGAGAACCACGCGTCCGCGGATTCCCGAAACACGGTTGGCCGGACGAGTCACCATGCGGTTCTTCCCCATTTTGCCCAGTCCCCTCGGGTTGTTTCGTGTGTGGACATTCCAGGAACGCCAAACCGAGGCGGTATCCGGGTGGTCCTGATCTCCGGTGCGCCTTCTCGGTGTTCGTTCCTGCGGTGAGACCAAATCTCCCCTGCCCGCTTGAGAGGAACTAGACCTACGATGGCTCCGGTTTACGCATTGCGGGAACCCACGGGGTCTCAACCGCCGCAAACAGCTCCATACCGGACAGACAGGGGTGGGTAGTGGACGTAGTCAAATACGTCAAAACCGCACAGAGCGGTGCACCTGAGGAGCTGTGCAAGGCCGCCGCGGGGGAACCGCAGGCCTTCTTGCGGGAACTCGCAACGCACCTGGGCCTGCTGGCGCAGGAAGCCGCACAGCAGGCGGCGCGCCCCGCCCCCGCCGCGGCGATGGAGACCCCGGCCGAGGAGGTGGTCGGCCCCGGCGTGCGGTACCTGCACGGCCTGGGCAGCATCTCGACGGCGATCAACGAGGCCCTGGGATCGGTCCGGCGGGACATCCTCACCGCCCAGCCCGACGGGGCGCGGCCCAGCGCGGTGCTGAAGGACGCGCTGGAATCCGTACGCCGGCAAATCTCGGCGGGGATCGCCATGCGGACCCTGTATCAGCACACCACGAGATTCGACGAGGCGACGAAGGAATACGTCCGCGCCGTCACGGAATATGGTGCCCAGGTCCGAACGCTCGAAGAATTCTTCGACCGTTTGATCATCGTGGACGACGTGGCCTTCATTTCCGCGAACGAGGACCGTACCACGGCGATCTCGATTACCGAACCGACTATCGTACGATTTCTCCGCGACACGTTCGACAAGGCCTGGGACCGGGCGAAACCCTTTCCCTTCGTCCCCCTCCACGCCGCGAAGGCGGCCGACGAGGTGGTCCCGGCGATCCGGGAGTCGATCAGCCGACTGCTGGTGGAAGGTTACTCGGACAAGGCCATCGCGCGCCGCATAGGGATCAGCGAGCGCTCCCTCCAGGCCCATATCGCCGCCATCAAGCAGGAACTCGGCGCGCACAACCGATTACAGCTCGGTTACCTCCTGGGGCGCAACGAGACCACGTACGTGGTGTGACCGCGGGGGCCCGGCGGGCGGAGGGCGGCCCCCTGACGGACCGGCCGCCCGCTAGGTCTTGTTGAGGTAGGTGAGGACGGCGCGGACGCGGCGGTTGGTGTCGTCGTCGTCGTCCGTGATGCCGAGCTTGCCGAACAGGGAGGTCGTGTACTTGCTGATGGCGCCCTCGCTGAGGAAGAGGCGGCGCCCGATGGCCTGGTTGGACAGGCCCTCGGCCATCAGGCCCAGCACCGCGTACTCGCGTTCGGTGAGCTGACCCAGCCCCCGGTCGGGGGCGCTGCCGGACAGCAGCTTCGCGATCACGGCCGGGTCCATGGCGGTCCCGCCCGCCGCGACGCGTTCCAGGGAGCCGATGAACTGCTCGGCGTCGAACACGCTCTCCTTGAGGAGGTAGCCGACGCCGCCGGAGCCGTCGGCCAGCAGCTCGCGGGCGTACAGCTGCTCGACGTGCTGGGAGAGGATGAGGACCGGCAGCCCGGGGATCTCGGCGCGGGCGGCCAGGGCCGCGCGCAGGCCCTCGTCCGACTGGTCCGGGGGCATGCGGACGTCGACGACGGACACGTCCGGGCGGTGCGTCCGCAGCGCTTCGAGCGTCTCCGGGCCGGTGGCGGCCGTGGCCACCACCTCGTGCCCGAACGCCTCGATCAGGCGGACCATCCCGTCACGCAGGAGGTAGAGGTCTTCGGCTACGGCTACTCGCATGGCACGGCCATCCTGACACGGGTCGGGCCTCCGGCGGGACTGGTGATCCCGAGCGTGCCGTCGAAGACGGCGAGGCGGCGGCGCAGTCCCGCGAGCCCGCCGCCGGGCCGGGCGTCGGCCCCGCCCCGGCCGTCGTCCTCGACCTCCACGACGAGGCCGGTGTCGTCCCGCACGAGGGAGACCCGCGCGCGGCTCGCCCCGGCGTGCTTGACGGCGTTGGTGAGCAGCTCGGCGATGCCGAAGTAGACGGCGGACTCGATGGGCGGGTCCAGGCGCAGCGGGCCGGCGGCGCTGACGGCCACGTCGAGGGGGACGTCCAGCGCGAGCGCGCGGACGGCGTCGACGAGCCCGCGCTCGCTCAGCACCGGCGGGCTGATGCCCCTGATCAGCTCGCGCAGTTCGGTCAGCGAGGCGGTGGCACCGGCCCGGGCCTCCCGCATCAGGGCCTTGGCCTGCCGGGGGTCCCGGTCCATCAGCGCCTCGGCGGTGGCCAGGGCGAGCCCGAGGGCCACGAGGCGGGCCTGCGCGCCGTCGTGCAGGTCCCGCTCGATCCGTCGGATCTCGGCGGCCTGCGCGACGGTGGCGTCCGCGCGCTGGGCGGTCAGCTCGTCGACGCGCTCCGCGAGCACCATCGCGGGCGAGGGGCGCAGGAACCGTACGGCCACCTTCTCGACGGCCCGCCAGGCGTACGGGGCGACGGCGACGGCCAGGACCAGGGCGAGCCCGCCGACGGGGCGGGGGACGGCCGCCGCCTGCCCGAGACCGAGTCCCCCGGCCGTCACCGCGGCCGGCGGAAGGGCGGCCACCACCCCGGCGGTGACCGGCGCGACGAGGACGAACCGCAGGTCACGCCAGGTGGCAGGGTCGCTCCACCACAGCCGCATCCGCTGGTCCATGACGGCGTCCCGGCGGCTGCGTTCGTAGCTGAAGCCGTTCCACCAGTACCCGGTGGACAGCTGCGTCACCGGCCCGGGCTGCCGGTACCCGTCGGGGATCCCGGTACCGGTCCACCGCGCGACGAGGGACCGCACCGTCCGGCACACGGGCCGGGCCAGGCCGACCGTCCCCACGCACACGATCACGGCGGGCCCGATCCACGACCACGGGTGCTCCGCCCCGCACCACACCCCCAGCCCCACGGCGGCGGCCCACACCCCCGGCACCAGCAGACAGACGACCGCCCCGACACACGCCCGCCCGAAGCCTGCGCCGGCACGTACCACCCACGACCCCACCGGTCCCATGACTCCCCCTCACTTCCCTTCCGGACTCCCCACTGTGCCCTGCGGGGAGGCCGCAGCCTCCCGGCTTAATGGGGGGGTGGGGCTGGCCCCACCCCTCTGTGGGCCCAGGCGGATACCGGCCGTGCGGGGGGCTTCGTAGCGTCGTGGGCATGAAGACGAAGACGAACGCGAAGGCCTCCGACGACACCACCCCGGCCCTCCTCAACGCCCCCGCCGCGCGGGCCGCCTTCGGCGCGACCCGGGGCGGGGTCAAGGTCTACGGGGCCCTCACCGCCGCCGCCTTCGTGGCGGTGGTCGTGGTCGCGAGCACGGGGCACATGGTCAACCCGTTCATGTGGATCCGCGCGATCCTGCTGCCCTTCATCGCGGTACTGCTCCACCGCCTGACCGTCTCCGCCTCCCAGGGCTCCCGCCGGGCCTTCGACCGTCTGCGCGGCGTCTCGGTCGTCTTCCCGGTCGCGATCATCGGCGTCGACCTGATCCCGGGCGTCTGCCCGTGGTGGTACGCGGCGATGCAGACGCTCTGCATGCTCCCGGTCCTCCGCATCGCCCTCACCACCCGCGGCTCGGCCCTGCGCACCGCCTTCCCGAAGGTGCAGTGACGGGTGTCGCGGGGGGGTCGGAATCCCGGCGGGGCGATCTCAGGGAGGGGTTGGGGCTTTCCCGTCAGTCTCATCGTCCTTCCGCGTCGGGCCGGCCTGTCAAGGGCGCTCCTTCGTCGCGTCGCTTCGCGATGGCCTTCGGCCACCCTTGACAGCCCGTCCCGCCACGAAACGACAAAGACTGCCGGGAAAACCCCAAAGGAACGGGACGGTTGTTCATTGACCATCCGGCTCCCTCAGCGATGAGGCGAGCAGATCGGGCCCGGCAGACCGGGCATCCGGCCCCTCCAGATCCTGATTCCGGACCAGGGCCCGCCCGACGCCCCAGATCGCTACGCGCTGCCCAGATTTCGGCGTCCGCCGCCCGTCTGGGGCCGATCCCCGCACCCAAGGACGATGAAATCGTCCTCCGGACCCGCCAAGCGCCCCAGATCGCTACGCGCTCCACTCGTCTCGGCGTCCGGCGGCCGTCTTGGGCTTGTACCCGCACCCCAGGACGAGGAGATAGTCCTCGGGGCCCGCCAGGCGCCCCAGATCGCTACGCGCTGCCCATATTTCGGCGTCCAGCGGCCGTCCTGGGCTGATACCCGCAGCCGAGGGCGATCAGGAGGGTCTCCGGAAGACCAGACGGGCCGTGTCGGGCGATATTTGGCTTGCCGCACTCATCAGGCTGGGTCAAGGTCGCCTGATGAGCACGCAGAACCACTCCGTCGACCACGAACTCGTCCAGGCCGCAGCGCACGTCGCCCGTACGCGCTGCCGGGGGGACAACCACACCATGGCCGCCGCGGCCCGCGCCCAGGACGGCCGGATCATCACCGCGGTGAACGCCTACCACTTCACCGGCGGCCCCTGTGCCGAGCTGGTCCTCATCGGCACGGCAGCCGCCCAGGGCGCCTACGAGCTGGAGACCATAGTCGCCGTGGGCGACCGCGAACGGGGCGTCGTCCCGCCGTGCGGCCGGTGCCGGCAGGTCCTCCTCGACTACTTCCCCACCCTCAAGGTCATCGTCGGCAAGGACGACCGCGTCCGAGCCGTTCCCATCGCCGACTTGCTGCCCGAAACGTACGTCTGGGCCGAGCACCAGCTCGACCCCGAGGGATGACCCCAGACGGCCGCCGGACGCAGAGATATGAGGAGCGCGTAGCGATCTGGGGCGGGCCCTGGTCCCGAATCAGGATCCGGAGGGGTCGGATGCCCGGTCTGCCGGACCCGGTCTGCTCGCCTCATCGCTGAGGGAGCCGGATGGTCAAGGATCGACCGGACCGTTCCTCTGGGGGCTTCCCGACAGTCCTTGTCTTTCCGGGGCGGGACGGGCTGTCAAGGGTGGAGCGCAGCGACATCGCGAAGCGACGCGACCGAAGGGAGCGCCCTTGACAGGGCGGCCCGAACCGGAAGGACAGTGGGACTGACGGGAAGCCCCCAGCCCCTCCCTGAGACCGCCCAACCAAAACCCCGCCGACCCCCGACCCCGCCCCACCACCCGCTACCGCGACACCTCCACCCGCCGGCCCCTCCCCGTCGGGCGCCTGCGGGAGACGGCTACGCCTGTGAGGCAGATGGCGCCGCCCACGAGGGTGAGCCAGGCCGGGATCTCGTCCAGGGCGAACCAGGCGATCAGGACCACCACCGCCGGGACCGCGTACGTCGTGGCGCCCATCTTGCCCGCCGTGGTGCGGGACAGGGCGTAGGTCCAGGTGGTGAAGGCGAGGGCCGTCGGGAAGAGGCCGAGGTAGACCATGTTGAGGGTGGCCGACAGGGGTGCCTCGGGGAGCTGGGTGAGCAGCTGGCCGGCGAACGGGAGGGTGCAGGCCATGCCCACGAAGCAGCCGTACGTGGTGACCTGGATCGGGTCCGCGTGCCGCAGCGCGGGCTTCTGGGAGACCACCCCGGCCCCGTAGGCGAGCGCCGCGACCAGGCAGAGGAGCACTCCGGTCAGGGAGGAGGTGCCGCCCTTGGAGGTGGACATCCCCACGACGACGGCCCCGGCGAAGGAGACGCCCATCCCGGCCAGCAGCATCGGCGGGAACCCCTCCTTGAGCAGCCAGCCGCTGAGCAGGGCGATGACAATCGGGCCGATGTTGACGACCATGGCGGCGGTGCCGGCGTCGACTCCCTGCTCGCCCCAGTTCAGCGTCACCATGTACAGCCCGAACCACAGCACCCCGGACGCCAGGATCCCGGGCCAGGCCTGGCGGGGCGGCAGCGGCACCCGCTTGACCAGCAGTACGACGCCCAGCGCGACCGAGGCCGTCAGGAGGCGGCCCAGCGCGAGCGCGCCGGGCCCGTAGTGTTCCGCCGAGGCGCGGATGGAGACGAACGCGGAGGCCCACAGCGCGACGGTGACGGAAGCCGCTGCGAGGGCGCGGTGATCGATGCTGGAGTCGCCAGCCGTTTGGTCCATGCGCGTCAATTTATTGACGCCCAACCGGCCTTGCCTACGACAATTCCCGCACGATGACGCCGCGTCAGGTCGCGGTCAGCAGGGGGCGGTCAGAAGGTCGCGCAGGCGCTCGGCGTAGGCCTTGGGGTGGCTGGTGTTGCCGTTGTGGCCGCCGGGGAAGGTCCGTATCTCCTCGTCCACCAGGTCCGCCAGTGCGGCGGCGCAGGCGAGGTCGAAGACGGTGGAGGGGGTCGTGGCGCCGACGGCCGGGATGATGCGGGTCGGGGTGGCCGTCAGGGCGGCGGGGTCGAGGGTGTCCTGGATGATCGCCGAGAAGTCGTGCTCGACGAAGTAGGCGAAGTTGGCGCGGCGCTGTTCGTTCAGCGGCTGCGGGGTGAGGCCCGGTTCGGAGTCCTTGCCGCTGGTGTCTATGCCGAGCATCCGGGCGGCCTCCCGCACGGTCGCGGGAAGTCCGGCGGTGCGGTGGACGTGCTGCAGCTCGGCGAGCTCCGCCTCGTGCCATGCGCGCTCGGCGGCGGGCAGCAGGCGCGGGGCGACCGGTTCGTGGGCGATGAGGGCGGAGAGCCGGCCGGGGTGCCGGACGGCGACGTGCAGCCCGATGACGGCGCCCAGGCTGCAGCCGAGCATCAGGGCGGGCTCGTCCGTGACGGCGTCGAGCAGCCGGCGGACGTCCTCGGCGTGCTCGGCGAGGGAGGTGGTCCGGTCGGGCTCCTCCAGGCGGCTGCGGGACAGGCCCCGGCGGTCGTAGGTCAGGACGGTGAACGTGTCGGTGAGGTGCGGGACGAGGTCGACGGTGCGGTCGGCGTCGCCCTCGCCGCTCTGGGAGATGAGCAACAGCGGCCCGGAGCCCTGGAGTCGGTAGTGCAGGGTGGCGCCGGGGACCTGGAGGCTGGACATGGTGACGGTGACTCCTTCGCGTGGTCGGCGCGGCCCTTTCGTCCGGCGCCCTGCAACCAAGCTAACCCATCGAAAGAGATGCATCAAGATCGATGCATCAATCCAGATGGATATATTTCGATGAATCTCTTCTGATGTAACTTGGGGCGGGTGGATGGAATCGAACTGTTCCTGCTGGGCCGGGCCCTGATGAAGCTCGGCGAGGAAGCCCTGCCCGAACCCCCCGGCGGACCCGGCCAGTACGCGGGCGGCACGCGCTCCGTCGTCATCGTCGCCGGGGACATCGCCGCGCACCCGGACACCACCGTCGGCGAGACGGCGCAGCGCACGGGCCTGCCGCAGAGCCAGGTCTCGGGCGCCGTCGCCCGCCTGCGCGAGGCCGGCTCGGTGGAGACGGCCCCCGACCCCGCCGACCGCCGCCGGACCCTGGTGCGGCAGGCGCCCGGGGTCTCCGCGCGGGTGGCCGCCGTACGGGCCGCGGGGGCGTCCAAGGTGGAGGAGGCCCTCGCCCGCGCCCTGGGCGAGGCCGGTGCCGAGCGGCTCCCTGAGGTGACCGAAGCCCTGGAGGTGCTCGCCCGGCACCTGTCGGTACGCGGCGGGGCGCACTGAGGCCGGGCTACTCGTCCGTCAGCAGGAGTTTCTTCTGCGGCTTGCCCATGGCGTTGCGCGGGATGGACGCGACGAAGCGGACCTCGCGCGGGCGCTTGTGCACCGACAGGTGGGCGGCCACGAAGTCGGTCAGCTCGGCGCCCGTGACGCCCTCGGCGACGACGAAGGCCACGATGCGCTGCCCGAGGTCCGCGTCCGGGACGCCGACGACGGCCGCCTCGCTCACCTTCGGGTGGTCGAGCAGGGCGTTCTCGATCTCGCCCGCGCCGATCCGGTAGCCGCCGGACTTGATCATGTCGATGGAGGCCCGGCCGACGATGCGGTGGACCCCGTCCTCAGGGTCGATGGCCGCGATGTCGCCCGTGCGGAACCAGCCGTCCTCGGTGTACGCGGCCGCCGTCGCCTCGGGGCGGCCCAGGTACCCGGCGAACAGCGTCGGCCCGGTCAGCTGGAGTTCGCCGATCTCGGCGCCCGGTTCGGCGGCGATGCGGGTGCGGATGCCGGGCAGCGGGGTGCCGACGGTGCCGGGGCGGACCTCGCCGCCCGCGCGGCCGCTGACGGTGATCAGCGTCTCGGTCATCCCGTACCGCTCGACGGGGCGGTGGCCGGTGAGGCGCTCCAGGTCCCGGAAGACGGGCGCGGGGAGGGCGGCGCTGCCGGAGACGAGGAGGCGGGCCCCGGACAGCGCGGCGGCGGCCGCGGGTTCGGCGGCGATGCGGGACCACACGGTCGGCACCCCGAAGTAGAGGCTGCCGCCCGCGGCGGCGTACGCCTGTGGGGTCGGGCGGCCGGTGTGCACGAGGCGGCTCCCGGTGCGGAGGGCGCCGAGCACGCCGAGGACGAGGCCGTGGACGTGGAACAGCGGGAGGCCGTGCACGAGGGTGTCCTCGGCGGTCCACTGCCAGGCCGCGGCGAGCGCGTCGAGGTCGGCGGCGAGGGCGGCGGCGGTGAGGACCACGCCCTTCGGGGGGCCGGTGGTGCCGGAGGTGTACAGGATCAGGGCGGGGTCCTGCGGTCCCGCGGCCCCGCCCGGCGCGGCGGCGGCGCGGCGGGAGAAGTCGACGGTGGTCAGGGCGGCGCCGGAGTCCCGGAGGATGTGCTCGCGTTCGGCGGGGCCGGCGTCGGGGGGCAGCGGTACGAAGGGCACTCCGGCGAGGAGTCCGCCGACGGCTGCGGCGACGGTTTCGAGGGAGGCGGTCGCCGTGACGGCGAAGGCGGTGGCGCCGGCGACGTCGGCGGCCACGGCGCGCGCGGCGCCGAGCAGTTGCTCGTACGAGGCGGTACGGCCGGCTACGGCGATGGCGTCGGCGCGGTCGCCGTACGTGCCGTCTAGGGCGGTCAGCACGCGGTAACTCCCTGTCGCGGGGTGGTGGGAGGCCAGGTTACGCGTGGGTAGTGGACCGTCGGCCGAGCGGGGCCGACCGGGGCGCGGGAGACCGCGCCCCGGGCCCGCGCCCCACGGAAGGGGATGGCGGGCCCGGCAGCGGCAGGGTCAGATGACGCCCTGGGCCAGCATCGCGTCCGCCACGCGTTCGAAGCCCGCGATGTTCGCGCCCGTCACGTAGTCGCCCGGGGCGCCGTAGCGGGAGGCCGTCTCGTGGGCGACCCGGTGGATCTCCCGCATGATGGCGGCCAGTTCGTCCTCCACCCGGTCGCGGGTCCAGGCCGCGCGGCCCGCGTTCTGGGACATCTCCAGGGCGCTGACCGCCACCCCGCCCGCGTTGGCCGCCTTGCCCGGGCCGAAGGCGACGCCCGCGGACTGGAAGAGCTGCACCGCCTCGGGGGTGGTGGGCATGTTGGCGCCCTCCGAGACCGCCTTGACGCCGTTGCCGATGAGGGCGCGGGCGTCGTCGGCCCCCAGTTCGTTCTGGGTCGCCGACGGGAAGGCCACGTCCGCCGGGACCTCCCAGACCCGGCCGCCGGGGACGAAGCGGGCCGAGGGGCCGCGGCGGGCGGCGTACTCGCTGACGCGGCCCCGTTCGACCTCCTTGATCTGGCGCAGGAGGGCGAGGTCGATGCCCTTGTCGTCGACCACGTAGCCCTGTGAGTCGGAGCAGGTCAGCGGGTTGGCGCCGAGCTGCTGGAGCTTCTCGACGGTGTACAGGGCGACGTTCCCGGAGCCGGAGACCACGGCGGTGAGGCCGTCCAGGGAGACGCCCCGGACCGCCAGCATCTCGGCGGCGAACAGGACGCTGCCGTACCCGGTGGCCTCCGGGCGGATCGCGGAGCCGCCCCAGCCCTGGCCCTTGCCGGTCAGGACGCCGGCCTCCCAGCGGTTGGTGATGCGGCGGTACTGGCCGAACAGGTAGCCGATCTCGCGGCCGCCGACGCCGATGTCCCCGGCCGGGACGTCGGTGTGCTCGCCGATGTGGCGGTGGAGCTCGGTCATGAAGGACTGGCAGAAGCGCATGACCTCGGCGTCCGACGCGCCGTGCGGGTCGAAGTCGCTGCCGCCCTTGCCGCCGCCGATGCCCAGGCCGGTCAGGGCGTTCTTGAAGATCTGCTCGAAGCCGAGGAACTTCACCACGCCGATGTCCACCGACGGGTGGAAGCGCAGGCCGCCCTTGTACGGGCCGAGCGCGCTGTTGAACTCGACCCGGTAGCCGCGGTTCACCCGGACCCGGCCGCGGTCGTCCGTCCACGGCACCCGGAAGATGATCTGCCGCTCGGGCTCCACGAGCCGCTCGACGAGGCCGGCCTCGGCGTACTCGGGGCGTGCCGCGAACACCGGGGCCAGGGTGTCCAGGACCTCGCGTACGGCCTGGTGGAACTCGGGCTGGGCGGGGTTGCGGCGCTCGATGTCGGCCCTCAGTGCGTCCAGCCTGTGCTTCGGGTCGGTCACGTCTGGTTCCTCTCCAGCGTCACGGGCGGGCGTGCGGGCCCAAGGCGGGAGGGTACCCCCTGGCCGGGCGCCTGAGGAGGTGCCATCTCGCTTGCGGGAGAGGGGGGTTGGGGCGGTGCGTGGCGGGTTCTCGCCCGTAGGATCGGACCGGCGCGCGGGAGTGGAACAGAACGGGAGACCTGCATGGAGACGGCACGGTTCGCGGCACTCATCGCGGCGACGATCACCATGGGGCTGGTCAGCGGCCTCTTCTACGGGTTCTCGGTGGCGGTCATGCCGGGCCTGCGGGCCTCCGGCGACCGGACGGTCGTCGAGACGATGCAGCGGATCAACGTGGCGATCCTCAACGGCTGGTTCCTGCTGGGCTATCTGGGGGCGCTGGTGTTCACCGCGCTCGCCCTGGCCCTGCACCTGGCGGCCGGGGGCGGGCGCGGGGCACTGGTGCCGCTGATCGGGGCGTTCGTGGCGTACGTCCTCGCGATGCTCGTCACGGGCCGGGTGAACATCCCGCTCAACAACGCCCTGGCGCAGGCGGGCCCGGTGGACCGGATCGCCGACCCGGGGGCCGTGCGCCGCGCGTTCGAGGGGCCGTGGGTCCGGGCGAACGTGGGGCGGACGGTGCTGTGCACGGTGGCGTTCGGGCTGCTGGTGTGGGCCCTGGCCCTGCACGGGTAGCGTGCCGGGGGCCCGGGCCGGGCCCCCGGCCGGGTCAGCGGGCGGTGGCGCGGCCGTGGAGGAGGAGGGCCCGGATCAGGGCCGTGAGGGCGGCGGTGCAGAGCAGGGTGCGCAGGACGTTCGTGGTGACCCAGGTGCCCTTGAACTTGTCCACGACCGCGAAGTCGGTCAGCTTCGCCACGTCGCCCCCGCCCGCGAGCTCGTTGTTCAGCGGAATGTTCACCGCGAAGGTGATCACCAGGACGACGAGGTAGGCGACGGCCGCGGCGCCCGCCCACACCGCGGGTCCCCGTCTGCCCTTGCGGTGCTCGACGAAGGCCGCGGCGGCGGTGGCGAGCAGCGCGAGGAGGAAGACGGCGCCGAAGAGGCCGTTGCCGTCGATGGCGGCGTTGAAGTTCCGCATGGCGGTGACGTAGGTCCGGTCGTCGCCGGCGGCCAGGCCCGGCATCACCGAGATGTCGAAGGCGAAGAACAGACCCGCCATCAGGCCGATGAGGACGGTGGAGAGTCCGAGGAGGAGGGTGGGCGCCCTGCCGGCGGTGCCGGTTGCGGTGCCGCCGGGGGATGTGCCGTGTGCCTGGGTCACGCCGTGGTCCGGGTTCATGGGATGCGTCCTCACCCTGGTGGCTGGATACCGGCGGGCCCCGCGCCCGCGCGCGCAGTGATCCTGGCATCCGTACGGGTGCCGTACCAGCGGCTTTCGCCGAAAACCCCGGACGGGCCGGGAAGTGGTTCCCGGCCCGTCCGTTTGGCGGGTTGTCGGCCGTTGCCTCAGCCGTGGACGTGCAGCGGCTTGCCCGCGAGGGCCAGGTGGGCCTCGCCCAGGGCCTCCGTCTGGGTCGGGTGGGCGTGGATGAGGCTCGCCACCTCCGACGGCAGGGCCTGCCAGTTGAAGATGAGCTGGGCCTCGCCGATCTGCTCGCTCACGCGGGAGCCGATCATGTGCAGGCCGACGACGGGACCGTCGAGGACCTGGACGAGCTTGACGTCGCCGGCCGTCTTCAGGATCTTGCTCTTGCCGGTGCTGCCGGCGTTGAACTTGGAGACCACGACCTTGTCCTCGCCGTAGAGCTCCTTGGCCCTCGCCTCGGTGAGGCCGACGGAGGCGATCTCCGGCTCGCAGTAGGTGACGCGGGCGACGCCGTCGTAGTCGACCGGGGTCACGGGCAGGCCGGCGAGGCGCTCGGCGACCAGGATGCCCTCGGCGAAGCCGACGTGGGCCAGCTGGAGGGTCGGGATCAGGTCGCCGACGGCGGAGACGGTCGGCAGGCCGGTGCGCAGCAGCTCGTCGACGACGACGTGGCCGCGTTCGACGGTGACGCCCGCCTCCTCGTAGCCGAGGCCGGCGGAGACCGGGCCGCGGCCGACGGCGACGAGGAGCAGCTCGGCCTCGATCTGCTTGCCGTTCTCCAGGGAGACCCGTACGCCCGTCTCGGTGTACTCGACGCCGGAGAAGCGCGAGCCCAGCTCGAACTTGATCTTCCGCTTGCGGAAGGCGCGTTCCAGGGACTTCGAGATGTCGACGTCCTCGGCGGGCACCAGGTGGGGCAGGCCCTCGACGACGGTGACGTCCACGCCGAAGGACTTCCAGGCGGAGGCGAACTCGACGCCGATGACTCCGCCGCCGAGGATGATCGCCGACTCGGGGATCCGGTCGAGGAACAGCGCGTGGTCCGAGGAGATGATCCGGTCGCCGTCGATGTCGAGGCCCGGCAGCGAGCGCGGCTGGGAGCCGGTGGCGAGGACGATGTGGCGGCCCCGGTAGCGGACGCCGTCCACCTCGACCTCGGTCGGGGAGACGAGGCGGCCCTCGCCCTCCACGAGGGTGAGGGTCTTGCGCGACTTCAGCATGCCCTGGAGGCCCTTGTAGAGGCCGGAGATGACGCCGTCCTTGTAGGCGTGCACCCCGGCTATGTCCACGCCGCCGAAGGTGGCCTTGACCCCGTAGGACTCGCTGCGGCGCAGCTCGTCGGCGACCTCGCCGGCGTGCAGGAGGGCCTTGGTCGGGATGCAGCCGTTGTGCAGGCAGGTGCCGCCCAGCTTGCCCTTCTCGATGAGGACGACGTCCAGGCCGAGCTGGGTCGCGCGCAGGGCGCAGGAGTAGCCCCCGCTACCGCCACCGAGGATGACCACGTCGTACACGCCGTCGGCGGAATTCTCCATTGCTGATGACCTTTCGTCTCCCATGGCATGACCAGCGCATGACCAGCGCATGATCAGCCGCCCTTCCGACATGCTCTCATCTCCCTTCGTCGGGGCCCGATTTGGGGGACTTCGTATCCGCCGTCCCTCAAGGGCGGGCCGATCCGCACGGCCGGGTTCAGCGGCTCTCCAGTGCGCCTCCACCAGGGGTGGGCACCATCTCCCCCGCACGTCCTCGTCGCACTACGGATCGGTGAACACGCAGCGATGGCCGAAGAAACGCGTCCGCTCCCGTACGCCGTCTCCGGCACCACGCCCGACGCCCTGCGCGCGCAGGCCCGGCGGCTGCGCGCCTGGCTGGACGGGAACGCGGCGGCCGCCACCGCCCCGGCCGAGCTGAGCCGGGCCCTGTCCGGCTCCGGTACGGCCTTCGAGCACCGGGCGGTGGTCCTCGCCGCCGGCCGCGAGGAGCTGGCCCGGGGACTGGACACGCTCGCCCGGGACCGGCGGGCGGCGGGGCTGGTGCGCGGCACCGCGACGCGGGAACGGGACCTGGCCGTCCTGTTCACCGGGCAGGGCAGCCAGCGGCCGGGGATGGGCCGGGGGCTGTACGAGGCGTTCCCGGTGTTCGCCGGCGCGTTCGACGAGGTGTGCGCGGCGCTGGGCGGCGGGGTGAGGGAACTCGTCTTCGGCGGGGACGCCGGAGCGCTGGAGCGGGCCGGGACCGCGCAGCCGGCCCTGTTCGCCGTCGAGGTGGCGCTGTACCGGCTCGTGGAGTCCTGGGGTGTGGTGCCGAAGTTCGTCGGCGGGCACTCGGCGGGCGAGATCGCCGCCGCGCACGTGGCCGGTGTGCTGTCGCTGGAGGACGCCGCCGTACTCGTCACCGCGCGCGGGAAGCTGATGGAGGCGCTGCCCGGGGGCGGGGCCATGGTCTCCGTCCAGGCGGGCGAGGAGCAGGTCGCCCCGCTGCTGGTGCCGGGCGTGGCCCTCGCCGCGGTCAACGGGCCGAACGCCGTCGTGGTGTCCGGCGCCCGCAAGGCCGTCTCCGGCGTGGTCGCGCGGCTGGCCGAGCGGGACGTGAAGTCCAAGGCCCTGCGGGTGGGCCACGCCTTCCACTCCCCCCTCATGGATCCGGTGGTGGAGGAGTTCCGCGCCGTCCTCGCGGGCCTGGACTTCCGCCGGCCGCGGATCGCCTTCGTGTCGGCCCTGACGGGCGGTCTGGTCACCGACGAGGTCGCGCGGCCCGGCTACTGGGCCGCGCACCTCCGTGAGACCGTCCGCTTCCTCGACGCCGTCCGGACCCTGGAGGCCGAAGGCGCCTCCGCCTTCCTGGAGCTGGGCCCCGACGGCCCGCTGACCGCCATGGCCGGCGCCTGCCTCGCCGACGCCGGCGCGGGCGCCGTCCTGGTGCCGTCCCTGCGGCGGCAGGGGGACGAGGTGCGGACGCTGCTCACCGCGACCGCGACCCTGTACGCGCACGGCGCCCTCGCCGCGCTCCCGCTGGGGATCCCCGCCGGCCCGTCCGCGTGCGACCTGCCCGGCCCCGCCTTCCCGCACGAGCCGTCCCCGCCGGAGGAGACGGCGACCCCGGCGGGCGGGGGCGCGGGCACGTCCTGGATGACGGCGACGGGGCATCCGCTGGCCGCGTTCCGCCTGGACCTGCCGGAGGCCGGCGCCGTGCTGTTCACCGGTACGGTCTCCGCGCGCAGCCACCCCTGGCCGGCGGGCGGCGCGGTGCCCGTCGAGGCGCTCGTGGAGGCGGCCCTGGCGGCGGGCGGGGCCGTCGGCCTGCCGGAGGTCGCGGAGGCGGCCGCCGAGGCCCCGCTGGTGCTGCCCGGGCGGGGCGGCGTACGGCTGCAGCTGCTGGTGCTGGCCCCGGACGAGGCGGGCCGGCGCCGGCTGACCGTGTCCTCGCGGCCGGAGGCGGCGGCCGGGGAGGAGCCGTGGGTACGGCACCTGACGGCGGTCCTGGCCCCCGGGCGGCCGCCGTCCTTCGACCGGCTCTCGCCGTGGCCGCCGCCGGACGCCGAACCGCTGGACGTGGACGGGGAGCACCCCGCCCTGGAGCGGGCCTGGCGCCGGGGCGAGGAGTTCTTCGCCGAGGCCGCGCTGGCGCGGGGCCCGTACGAGCGGGCCGGGGAGTTCGTGCTGCACCCGGCCCTGCTGGAGGCAGCGCTGCACCCCGTACGGGCCGCCGGTGCGGAGCCGCTCGCGCCGCTCGCCTGGAGCGGTACGGCCCTGTACGCGACGGGCGCCTCCTGCCTGCGGGTGCGGGCGGTGCGCGGGGCGTTCGGGGTGGTGGGGCTGGAGCTCGCCGACGCCGAGGGCGGGCCGGTGGCGGCCGCGACCGTGACCCTGTCGGCCGCGCCGGACCCGGGCGGGCGGGGCGGACGGCCCGTCACCCCGTTGCACCTGGTGTGGGAGCGGGCCGCCGAGGGGCCCGCCGCGGCGTCCGGGGTGAGCCGGGCGCTGGTCGGCGTACCGGGCGACGGCGGGCGGGGCCCGTCGGTGCTGCCGGACTGCGACGGGGCCCCCGCGTACCCGGGGCTGGCGGCCCTGCTGGCCGCCGGGGAGCCGCCGGAGCTGGTCCTGGCCCCGCTGACGCGGGCCGGCGCGCCGCGGGAGGTGTCCGGGCCGCAGGTGCGGGACGCCGTGGCGGAGGTCCGCGGGCTCGTCGGCGCCTGGCTCGCCGACCGGCGGTGCGCCGGTGCGGCGCTCGCCGTCGTGACGAGCGGCGCCGAGGCGGTGCTGCCCGGGGAGGACGTCCCCGATCTGGCGGGCGCGGCCGTACGCGGCTTCGTGCGCTCCGTACAGGCGTGGCTCGCCGAGGAGGGCACGCGCCGCCTGGTGCTGGTGGACGTGGACGACAGCGATGCGAGCCGCAAGGCCCTGGTGCGGGCGCTGGGCGGTGAGGAGCCGGAGCTGGCGCTGCGCGACGGAGTCGCCTACGCCCGCCGGCTGGTACGGGCCGAACCGTCCCCGGCGGGGGTCGCCGCGGCCGGATGGGGCCCGGAGTCGGTGCGGCTGAGTGGCGCCTCCGACGGGCCGTGCGCCGAGGAGGCCGCCCGGCAGCTGGTCGAGGGGCACGGCGTGCGGCTGGCGGGGCCCGGCGAGGAGGCCGCGGCCATCGTCCACCTGGCCGGGCCGGACGGGCCGTCACTGGAGGCCGCGGTGGACGCCGCGCTCGCCCTGGACGGGCACACGACCCCGCTGGCGTTCGTCACCACCGTCGGCGGCGCGGTCGGTTCGGGCTGCGCCGAGGAGACCGCCGTCCTGGGCGCGTTCCTCACCGCGCTGGCCGCCCGCCGCCGCGCGGCCGGGCTGCCGGCGGCCGTACTGGGCTGGGGCGCGGACCCCGAGGGCGTCCCGGCGGGCCTGGTGCCGCTGGCCGGGGCGGCGGGGGCGGGGCCGCTCGGGCACGCGCTCGCCCGGAGCCTGACGCTGGTCTCCGCCCGCGCCGACGCCTCCCCGCTGCGGGACGCGGGCCGGCCCGTACCGGCGCTGCTGCGCACCCTGGTCCCCGTACGGCCGCGCCGGGCGGCCAACAGGCGGGACGGCGACGGGCTTGCGCCGCGCGGGGGAACGGCGGCGGCGACGGGCGGGACCTTCGCCGGGCTGCTGCGCGGAGCGCACGCGCAGGGCCGTACCGCCGAGGGCGCGGCGCTGCTGATGGCGGCGGCCGAGCTGCTGCCCGGCTACGCGTCGCGCGGCGGGGTGGAGCACTGGCCGGCCCCGGTGGAGCTGGCCGCGCACCGGGAGGGCGCGGGGCGGGTGTTCGCGTTCCCGTCGCTGGGCGCGGCCTGCGGGCCGCACGAGTACCTGGCGCTGGCCGCCGCGCTGGACGGCGTCCGGGGCCTGACGGTGCTGGAGCACCCCGGTTTCGCGGGCGAGGGGGTGCTGCCGCGCAGTCGGCAGGCGCTGGTACGGTCGCAGGCCGAGGCCGTGGCCGAGGCGGCGGGGCCGGAGCGGCCCGTGCTGCTGGGGCACTCGTCGGGCGGCTGGATCGCGCACGCCGTGGCCCGGGAACTACTGGAGATCGGCCGGGAGGCGGCGGCGGTGGTGCTGCTCGACACGTACGCACGGGCGGAGGGCCGGCAGGGGCTGGCGGTGCTGACGGAGCGTCTGCTCGGCCCGGACGGACCGCCGGGGGTGCCCGACGACGGGCGGTTCCTCGCGATGGGCGGCCACCTGCGGGTGTTCGCCGACTGGACGCCGGAGCCGGCGGCGGCGCCGACGCTGCTGGTGCGGGCGTCCGCGACGGCGGGCTCGGGGACGGGCGGCTGGGAGTACGCCGACCACGTGGCGGAGGTGTCCGGCGACCACTACTCGCTGCTGGGCGCGGACGCGGGCGCGGTGGCGGCCACCGTGGACGGCTGGCTGCGGAAGGTGGCCCTGTGACGGCGGCGGCCGGGCGGCTGCTCGCCGTGTCCGATCTGCACGTGGTCCACGCGGAGAACCGGCGGCTGGTCGAGGAGCAGATCGTGCCGGGGTCCCCGCGGGACTGGCTGCTGGTGGCGGGGGACGTCAGCGAGACGGTGTCCGAGATCGAGTGGGCGCTGGGCCTGCTGCGGGACCGTTTCGAGCGGGTGGTGTGGACGCCGGGCAACCACGACCTGTGGACGCCGAAGGACGACGAGGTCTCCCTGCGCGGGGAGGCCCGTTACCGGTACCTCGTGGAGATGTGCCGGAGTCTGGGCGTGCTCACGCCGGAGGACCCGTACGCGGTGTGGGAGGGCGAGGGCGGCCCGGTGGCCGTCGCCCCGCTGTTCACGCACTACGACTACTCGTTCCGGGCGCCGGGGCTGACGAAGGAACAGTCCCTGGCCGCCGCCCACGAGTCGGGGGTGGTGTGCACGGACGAGTTCCTGCTGCACAACGACCCGTACCCGGACGCCGACAGCTGGTGCCGGGCCCGGGTGGCGGCGACGGCGGCCCGCCTGGACGCGGTGGACCCGTCGCTGCCGACCGTCCTGGTCAACCACTACCCCACGGTCCGGGAGCCCACGGACGTGCTGCACTACCCGCAGTTCGCGCAGTGGTGCGGGACGACCCTCACGGCGGACTGGCACGTGCGCTACCGGGCGGCGGCGGTGGTGTACGGGCACCTGCACATCCCCCGGACGACGTACTACGACGGGGTCCGCTTCGACGAGGTGTCCATCGGCTACCCGCGCGAGCGCCGGCAGCGCGGCCTGCCGCGCGGGGTGCTGCGGGACGTGCTCCGGCCGCACGAGGACGGGGCCTGAGCGGCTTCCCGGCGGCTTTCGAGCGGGGGCTGGTGGCGTAGGGGCCGAGAGGTGCGGCGCGAGCCGCCCGACGGCCGAGAGAAACGGATCCTTCCCCATGGCGGACCCCCAGGATCTGCACGACCTGTGGCTCAGGCAGTACCACCCGGCTCCGGAGGGCGGGCCCACCCTCGTCTGCTTCCCCTACGCGGGCGGGGCCGCGAGCAGCTTCCGCCCGCTCTCCGAGGCGATGTCGCCCGGGGTGCGGGTGCTGTCGCTCCAGTACCCGGGCCGCCAGGACCGCCGGGCCGAGCCCGTCCGTACGGACCTGCACGCCCTCGCGGACGAGATCACGCGGGTCCTGTCCTCCTGCGTCGAGGGCCCGCTGGTCTTCTTCGGCCACAGCATGGGCTCGACGCTCGCCTACGAGACCGCGCGGCGGCTGGAGGCCGGGGCGGACGGGGAGCGGGTCCTCGGCCTGGTCCTGTCGGGGCGCCGCGGGCCGGGCACGGTCCGCCACGAGACGGTCCACCTGCGGGACGACGCGGGGATCGTCGAGGAGGCCGTGCGTCTGGACCGCGGCAACGCCGCCCTGCTCGCCGACCCGGACATCGCCGCGATGGCGCTGCCGGTGCTGCGCGGCGACTACACGGCGGTGGAGACGTACACGCCCCGGCCGGGCGCACGGCTGCGCTGCCCCGTCAGCGTGCTCACCGGGGACGCCGACCCGCAGGTGACGGCCGAGGAGGCCGCCGCCTGGGCCCGTGCCACGGACGGCGCCTTCCGCCTCCGTACCTTCCCGGGCGGCCACTTCTACCTCAACGCACAGCGGGCCGAGGTGAACACGGCCCTGGCCGAGGACCTGGCCGCGTTCGTGAGCACCGATGAGCGGGTCCTGCATTCCGCCGGATGATCCCGGGGTGATGCGGGGCCCGGAATTCGGGGCTCGGAATGCGGGGCTCGGAATGCGGGGTCAGCCGGACTTGCGGCGGAAGGTCCGGCTCTGGCCGTTGGGGCCGCTGGAGCCCTTGATCTTCAGTCGGCCCTCGTGGTGGGCCTGCTGCGAGCGGGCGTTGCGGGCCTTGCGCTCCAGGGCCTCACGGAACTTTTCCTTGCCCTCGGCCTCGTCGGCGTGGTTTTCCGGCGTATCGGTCATGGGTTGCCTCCTGGGCCAGGAAAAAACAAACGTACTGCTGGAGCCCCTTGAGTGTGGCATCCGAGCCGCCCCATGGCGACCCATTTTTGTATCAATGACGCAATTCCTGCGGGGGGTTCGGAAAGGGGGTGTTCCCGGCGACGGGCTGGCGCGCCGGGGCCCGCAGGACGGGCGAGCGCAGGCGGGTCACGGGGTCGCCGTCGGCGCGCAGGCCCGGGAGGGTTTCGGCGAGGGTGCGCAGCGCGGCGCGGGCGACGGCCCTGATCAGGTGCGCGGACAGCGCGAAGTGCAGGTCGGCGCAGAGCCCGAACGGCGGGGCGTCCGGCGCGGCCTGCGGGTCGCGGTTGACGGCGGCGACGAGGAGGGTGACGCGGGCGCCCTCGGGGAGGTCGGTGCCGGCGAGGGTGACGGCGGAGCGCACGGCGCGGGACTCCAGGCGTACGGGGGGTGCCGTGCGCAGGGTGTGCTCGACGGCCTCCCCGGCGCGGGCGGGGTCCTCGGCGAGCCGCCGCCAGCCGCCGGGTTCGTCGAGCAGCAGGCGGACGGCGTTGGACAGGAGGACGGCGGTGGGTTCGGCCGCACTGAGGGCCATGACCTGCGAGGCGCGCACGGTGTCGGCGGTGGACGTGTGCAGGGCCTCGGTGAGGAGGCCGGCGAGGGCGGTCTCCGCCGCCTCGGCGGCCCGCGCGGTGGCGTGGGGCTGGGGGCACAGCAGGCCGTCAAGGACGTAACGGCAGTGGGGCAGCAGGCGGGAGAACCGCTCGTGCGCGGCCTCGGGCAGGCCGAGCTGTTCGGCGAGCACGGGGCCGGTCAGGCGGCGGGCGAAGTCCTCGGCGAGGTCGAAGCGGTCGCCGAGCGCGGCCAGGACCGTACGGGACCACGTGGCCGTCCGCTTCTCCACGCAGTCGGCGTCGTCCGCCCACAGCAGGGGCCCGCCGAAGGCGGTGAGCGCGGCGAGCGGCGCGGCGGAGGCGCGGTCGAGGGTGAGGACGGCGCTGCGGAAGGGGGGAGGGTCCCCGCCGGGGGCGTCGGCGGCGGGGGCGTCGAAGGCGGGGTGCGTGGTGATCTCCTGGGCGACGGCCCGGTCGGCGGTGACCCAGGTGTCCAGCAGGGTGCTGTGGTGGAGCGGGCCGAGGGCGCGGACGGCCTCCTCGGCGGCGTCGGCCTCTGCGGCGCCGGCGCGCAGGACCAGGGCGTACGGGTCGGCTTCGATGCCGGCGAACCACTGGGCGGCCCGGACGAGCCGGTACCTGCGGTCCCTGCGGGCCGTGCCCCGGCCGGCGTCCTCGGTCAGCGGCTCGGAGGTCATGTCGCTCCTCGTCGTCGGTCGCGTCCGGGCCGCCCGTCCGGGGCCGTGGCCGGGGCAGCAGCATGACACCCCGCCGGGCGCCACGGCACCGGGCGCGCGGGGGCATTCGGGCGCTGCGGGAGGTGGCCGACGCCGTCGGAGCGCAGAGCGGTCCCGGTCAGGCGGCGGTGGCGGGGGCCTGCTCGGGGAGCGTCTCGTACAGGCCCTGCTCGCGGGTGGCGAGGCCGGAGAGCTCCCGGGCCAGTTCGCGGAAGTCCTCGGTGGTGACGGCGGCGCGGTGCGCGGCGGCGTCCTCCCAGACGGAGAGTTCCACGAAGAAGTTGGCGGTGCCGACCAGCCTCAGGGTCTGGTGGCTGACGCAGCCGGGCTGGGCGCTCACGAAGCGGGTGAGGCGGTCCTTGGCGTCGAGGAAGCGTACGAGGTCGCCGTGGACGTTCAGCTTGTTGACGTAGGTCACCATGACGGGCGCTCCATTTCGTACAGGGGTCGGGGGGCGGGTGTCAGACGGTCGCCTCGGCGGCCGCGCGGGTGCGGATGCTGCGGCGCAGCACGCCCCGTACGGGCTTGCCGACGGGTGTGCGCGGGACGGCGTCGATGGCTTCGACGCGGCGGATGCGCTCGAAGGGCGCGAGGCGCTCGTTGGCGCGTTCGGCGATCTCCTCCAGCACGTGCGCGGGGTCGGCCCCGGCCGGGTCCCGGTCGCGCAGGACGATGCCGGCCCAGGTGACGGCGCCGTGGACGGCGTCGGGCCAGCCGACGACCGCGCATTCGGCGACCCGGGGGTCGGAGCCGAGGACCCGCTCGACGGCGCTGGGCGAGACGAGTTCCCCGTCGTGGAGGAAGACGTCGCCGAGCCGGTCGACGAGGAACAGCTCCCCGTCCGGGCCGATCCGGCCGACGTCCCCGGTGGAGAACCAGCCGTCGGGTCCGGCGGCCGGCTCGTCGCGGCCGAGGTAGCCGGCCATCAGCTGCGGGCCGCGCACCTGCACCTCGCCGCTCTCCCCGGGGGCCAGCGGGACGCCGGTGTCGGGGTGGACGACGCGGCAGGCGGTGCCGGGCACGGGGCGGCCGACGGAGCCGGTGCCGGTCGTGGCGTCGGGGCTCTGGCAGTGGGTGAGCGGGGAGAGTTCGGTCATGCCGTAGCCCTGGACGACGGGTACGCCGAGCCGCTCGGCGAGGATCCGGGCCGCGGCCGGGTTGAGGGCGCTGCCGCCCGACAGGACGACGGACAGCCGGGGGCCGGCGGGCAGGCCGGCGGCGCTCAGCTGCTCGTCGGCGGCGAGCCGGTGCAGGCGGGCGGGCAGCCCGTAGTAGTGGGTGGCGCCGGTCCGTTCGGCGAGGGCGAAGGAGGCGAGCGGGTCGGGGTCGGGGCACAGCACCTGGCAGGCGCCCGCGTAGACCGCCGAGTTGAGGTGCATCGGCTGGTACAGCGGGAGGTGGTTGAGGGTCGTGGAGTCCTCGCCGAGGCGATGGGCGAGGGCGGTCTGGACGGCGTTGGCGACGAGGCTGCGGTGCGTCAGCCGTACGCCCTTGGGGCTCGCGGTGGTGCCCGTCGTGAACTGGACGCACGCCTCGGCGTCGAGGTCCACGGCGACGGCCGGGCGCGGGGCGGCGGGCCCGGCGGCGGGTGCGACGGCGTCGAGTACGAGGTCCAGCGGGACGGCGGCGCCGGGGACCGGGCCGCCGTCCTCGGCGCCGGTGACCAGCACCAGGGACAGGCTCTCGGGCTTGTCGGCCAGGGAGCAGAGCGTCTCGGCGGCGGCGCGGGGGGCGAAGGCGAGCTCGGCGCCGGACGCGGCCAGCACCTTGGCCATCCGGGCCGGTGAGAGCAGCGGGTTGAGGATGACGACGGTGTTGCCGCTGCGGACGGTGGCGTAGTAGGCGGCGGCGAACTCCGCGTCGAGGGTGTTCACGACGGCGACGCGGGCCCCGCGCCGGCCGACCGAGCACTCCAGGAAGGCGGCGATCCGGTCGGCGCGGGCGTCGAGCTCGCCGAAGGTGAGCGTCTGCGCCCCCACGCGCAGCGCCGGGGCCCCGGGGGCCCGCAGGGCCGCGCGGCGCAGCAGTCCGTCCAGCGGCAGGTGCGGCAGGTGCGGCAGTTCCTGATGGTCGGGTGTCGGCACGGCTCTGCTCCCCTCTGCGCTGCGTCCCGGCGGGCGGCAGGGCCCTCCCACCGTCCGCTCCGGTGCTTGAAAGGTCTTCGAAGAGCGCTTGAATCCGGCTAGGCCTTGCGTCCGGCGGCGGTCAGGGCGCGGGAGAGTTCGCGGTCGTCGGCGGCGACCGCGACCGGCGGCCGGCTCCAGCCGTACGCGGCGACCCGTCCGGCGACCTCGTGCGCGAGGGCCTCCGCGCCCGGGTGGCCGCCGAGGACGACGGGCTCCCCGGCGGCCAGCGCGGGGGCCAGCGCGGTCAGGGCGGCCGTGGCCCGCGGGGCCGTGGACAGCAGGGCCCGCGGTCCGCGCCGGCCGCGCGCGAGGCCGTCGTAGCAGTCCTCGGGGGCGCCGGGCGGCCGCAGCAGGCAGACCAGTCCGGCCCCGGGGGCGGCGGCCGCGCGCAGGGTGCGGGGTGCCGGGTCGGGGCGCGGGGCGGCCAGGGGCAGGGGGGCGCCGTCGAGCAGCCGCAGCGCCTCGGTGACGGTGGCCCCGGGGCCGGCCGTGTCGGGGAGGCCGCGCAGCAGGCGGGTGGTCTGCCAGAGGATCTCGGCGGCGTCGCCGTCCGCGATCCGGGTCCGGTCGTGGACGGCGGTCAGGACCAGGCCGCCGTCGCGGTCGTGGCGGGCCGTCAGCGCGAGCGGGGCGCCGGTGTACGCCTCGGCGGCCTCCGGCGGGCCGGTGCCGGTGACGGGGGGCGGGCCTTCGGGGGGCCGGAAGTCGAGCACGGATTCGGTGAGCGGCTCGTACGGGTCGCGGCCCGACCAGCGGTGGACCTGCCCGGCCGAGACCCACTCGTACGCGGCGAGGTCGACGGCCCGGTCCGTGAGGGCGGCGAGCAGCGCGGACAGGGGGGCGTCGGGGCGGACCTCCACGGCCACCGGGAGCGCGCCCAGCAGCGGGCCCGGCAGCCGGTCGGCGCCGTCGAGGGGGATGGCCCGTCCGGACACGGCGGCGGCGAAGGCCACCGGGACGGTGTGCGGGAGCGCGTCCGGGCCGCCGTGCGCGCGGTAGAGCAGGAGCGCCCACGCGGCGTGGAGGGCGGTGCTCTCGGCGGCGCCGCGGGCGGCGGCCCAGGCGCGCAGCCGGGCGGCCTCGGGCGGGGTGAGCCGCTGCCGGGTCCGGCCGTGTCCGCGCTGGTGCGTGGGGCGGCCGCGGTCGCCGGCCGGGAGGGTGGCGGAGCCCGCGGGCGGGGCGGCGTACGCCCAGAACGCGCGGGCGGCGGCCGGGTCGCGGGAGCCGATCCACTGGAGGTGGTCGCTCAGGTCGGGCCGGCGTTCGCCGCCGCGGTGGCGGCCGTCGGCGGCGTGGACGCGGCGGAAGGAGTCGACGAGGTGGCCGGCGCTCGCCGGGTCGAGCAGGGCGCGGTGGTAGGTGAGCAGGACCCGGGTCGAGCCGCCGGGCTCCTCCAGGAGGGCGATGCGCAGCGGGTCGGGCCGGGTCAGGTCGAACTCGCGCATCCGTTCGGCGGCGAGCAGGGCCTCCCAGTCGGCGCCGCCCGCGCGGTGGCGGACGATCAGCGGGCCGGCGTCCCGGTGGACGGCGAAGCCCGGCAGGCGGGTGCCGGGCCCGGCCGGGGCGAGCGCGGTGCGCAGGACCGCTTCCCGGTCGGTGACGGTCTGCCAGGCCCGGGTGAACCGCTCGGTGTCGAACGGCCCGTGCAGGCGCCAGTGCAGCTGCCCGGTGTGCAGGCCCCGGCCGGGGTGGGTGAGGCTGTCGAGCAGGACGTCGATCTGGAGGGGGGCGGCGGGGTGGACCCGCGGCCGGGGTGCGGCGAGGGACCGGGACGCCGTGGCCGGGCGCGGGCCGTCGCCGTGGCGGCCGGTCACCGCCTCGCGCTCAGGGTGGGCACGGCGGTCTCGGCGTGCCGCCGGGCGAGGTGCAGGACGCGGGTGGAGGCGCCGCCGATGCTGCGGCGTACGTGGTCGCGGGCCTGGGCGAGGTCGGCGCCGGGGCCGAGGACCGGCTCGATGTCCTCCGCGCGCAGCAGGACCTGGTGAGAGGCGATGGCGGTGACCCCGGTCTCGTCGGGGTCGACCGACCATTCGCCGGTGTGCGCGGCGATCAGCCGGGGGGTGCGGGTCTGCTTGTGGACGATCCGGCCGGCGTGCGGGAAGCAGACGCGTACGGATTCGCTGGTGTCGGCGGTGCCGTCGGCGGCGAGGCTGTCCATGGCCAGCAGCTGGACGCCCGTACGGTCCTCGGTCACGTGTGCGCGGGTGACCTCGGGCAGGTGGAGGGGCCAGTCCCCGGCCCGGTACAGGAAGTCGTAGACGAGTTCCGGGGGTCCCTCGACGCGCACGGAGTCCTCGAAGGACAGCAGGAGGCCGTCCAGGGCGGTCCACTGTTCGGCGGTCCGCTTCAGCTGCTCCAGTTCGGCGTGGCTGTTGCCGTCGGTGGCCTCGGCGAGCCACCGGGCGCCGGCCGGGTCGCCGGCGGCCGCCGCGAACCGGTGGTGCAGCGTCAGGCGCGAGTGCCCGCTGCCCCGTTCGGTGACCTCCCAGCGGCCGCTCATGGCGGTGGCGGGGGGCGCGGGGACCTCCTGGTGGAAGTCGATGGTCCGCCGCGTGGGGTCCAGGGAGCGCCGGGACACCCAGGACGTGACGGTCCCGTTCGCGGTCGCCCACATCCCGAAGCGGTCACTGGTCCCGTCGAAGTCCAGCCGCTCCACGTGGATGCTGGGCGGGACGAACAGCGGCCACTGGGTCGTGTCCGCGAGCAGCGCGTAGACCACGCCCGCGGGGGCGGCCACGTCCACCGAGTACGACGTGTGCTGCACACGCTCACCTGACATCGGCTCACACCTCTCTACCTCGGCTCACCAACTTCGCGCGAGTCGGCGGAGGTACGCTCGAAAGCTCCTGGACCCCGGCTGTACGGGCCGTCCACGGGCTCTCGCGAGGTCTTGCAGAGGGAGGCCCCGGCCTCAGAGGGAGGCTTCGGCCGCCGCCCGCTGCCGCAGCCCGCGGCGCAGGGAGCGCCGCTCGGGCTTGCCGGCGGGGGTGCGGGGCACGGAGCCGAGGACCTCGACCCGCCGGATCTGCTCGTGCGGGCCGAGCTGGTCGTTGGCCGTCTCGACGATGGAGTCGAGTACGTCGAGCAGCCCGGGCGCGGTCGGGTCGCACAGGACGAGCCCGAGCCAGACGACGGCTCCGTGGATCGGGTCGGGCCAGCCGACGACGACGCAGTCCGCGACGCGGGGGTCGGCGGCGAGGACGGATTCGACGGCGGTGGGCGAGACGAGTTCGCCGTCGTACGTGAAGACGTCGTCGAGGCGGTCGACGAGGTACAGCTCCCCGTCCGGGCCGATGCGGCCGACGTCCTTGGTGGAGAACCAGCCGTCCTCCCCGGCGGCGGGCCCGCTCTCGCCGAGGTAGCCGGCCATCAGCTGGGGTCCGCTCACCTGCACCTCGCCCGTCTCGCCGGGGCCGAGGGGGACGCCGGTGCCGGGGTGGACGATGCGGCAGGCGGTGCCGGGGACGGGGGCGCCGACGGAGCCGGTGCCGGCGGTGTCGCCGGGGCGCTGGGAGTGGGTGAGCGGGGCGAGTTCGACCAGGCCGTAGCCCTGGAGGACGGGCACGCCGAGCCGCTCGGAGAGCAGGCGGGCGTCGGCGGGGGCCAGGGCGCTGCCGCCGGAGAGGACGGCGGTGAGCCGGTCGAGGGCCGGGCCGGCGGGGAGGGGGAAGCCGGGCAGTTCCCCGGCGCCGGGGAGTTCGGCGTGGCGCAGGTCGGCGGCGAGCTGGTGCAGCCGGGCGGGCAGCGTGTAGAGGTGGGTGGCGCCGGTGCGGGCGGCCATGCGGAGGGCGGCGGCGGGGCGGGGGCAGGCGCACAGGACCTGGCAGGCGCCCGCGAGGACGGCGGAGTTGAGGTGCATCGGCTGGTAGAGCGGCAGGTTGTTCAAGGCCACCGAGCCGGAGTCGAGCCGGTGCGCGGCGGCGGTCTGCGCGGCGTTGGCGACGAGGTTGCGGTGGGTCAGCAGGACGCCCTTGGGCCGGCCCGTGGTGCCGGTGGTGAACTGCACGCACGCCACGGCGTTCAGGTCGACGGGGGCGTCCGGGTCCGGGCCGGACGACGCCGGGGCCCGGTCCAGGGCGACGGCCAGCGGCAGGGCGTCGGCGGGCACGATCCCGTCGGGGGCGTCGGTGACGACGATCTCGCGCAGCAGCGGCAGCCGGTCGGCGGTCTTGACGAGCTGCTCGGCGGCGGCGGTGGGCAGGAAGGCGATCTCGACGTCGGCCACCTCGCACACGCGGCGCAGGCCGGCCGCCCGGATCAGGGGGTTGAGGAGGACGACGGTGTTGCCGCTGCGGACGGTGCCGTAGTAGGCGGCGGCGAAGTCCTCGTCGAGGGTGTTGGCGACCCCGACGCGGGCCCCGCGGCGGCCCAGGGCGTGCTCCAGGTAGGCGGCGAAGCGGTCGGCCCGCGCGTCGAGTTCGGCGAAGGTGCGGATGCCGTGGGGGGTGCGGAGCGCGCAGGCGGCGGGGTCGCGTTGGGCGGCCCGGCGCAGCAGTCCGTCCAGCGGCAGTTCCCTGCGGGTCGGTTGCGGGCGGCTGAGGCGGTAGATCGGCACGGCGCGTCCTCCTGAATCGGGCTGATCCCTGTGTCCCTGCTCGCTGATCCCTGATCCCTGATCCCTGATCCCGACGGCTCACGGTCCGCACCCCCGGTTGAGGGCGCTTCGAAAGGGGCTCGATCCCGCCACCGTCGAGTCCTTCTCCAGTGGGTCTCGACGCCCCCGCCGCACCCTGCCCGCATGGACGAGATCCTGCAGGCGCTGCTCTCCGAGAACGCGGTACCGGCCGACTTCGCGGCGCTGCCGCTGCCGGAGTCGTACCGGGGCAACGTGGTCCGCCGCGACGAGACGGACATGTTCGCGGGGATCCCCTCGGGAGAGAAGGACCCGCGCAAGTCCCTGCACCTGCAGGAGGTGCCGACGCCGGAGCCGGGGCCGGGCGAGGCGCTGGTCGCGGTGATGGCGAGCGCGATCAACTACAACACCGTGTGGAGCTCGATCTTCGAGCCGCTGCCGACGTTCGGGTTCCTGGAGCGCTACGGCCGCCTGTCGGAGCTCACCCGCCGCCACGACCTCCCGTACCACGTGCTGGGCTCGGACCTGGCGGGCGTGGTGCTGCGCACGGGCCCCGGGGTGAACCGGTGGAAGGCGGGGGACCGGGTGGTCGCGCACTGCCTGTCGGTGGAGCTGGAGTCCGCGGAGGGGCACGGCGACACGATGCTCGACCCGGAGCAGCGGATCTGGGGCTTCGAGACGAACTTCGGCGGCCTGGCGGAGCTGGCCCTGGTGAAGTCGAACCAGCTGATGCCCAAGCCCGAGCACCTGACCTGGGAGGAGGCCGCCTCCCCGGGCCTGGTGAACTCGACCGCCTACCGCCAGCTGGTCTCCCGCAACGGCGCCGGGATGAAGCAGGGCGACAACGTCCTGGTCTGGGGCGCGAGCGGCGGCCTCGGCTCGTACGCGACGCAGCTGGCGCTGGCCGGCGGCGCGAACCCGGTCTGCGTGGTGTCCTCCCCGGAGAAGGCGGAGATCTGCCGTGCGATGGGCGCGGAGGCGGTCATCGACCGCAGTGCCGAGGGGTACCGGTTCTGGAAGGACGGGCAGACCCCGGACCCGCGCGAGTGGAAGCGCTTCGGCGGGCGCATCCGGGAGCTGACCGGCGGCGAGGACGTGGACATCGTCTTCGAGCACCCGGGCCGCGAGACCTTCGGCGCGAGCGTCTACGTGGCCCGCAAGGGAGGCACGATCGTCACCTGCGCCTCGACCTCGGGTTTCCGGCACGAGTACGACAACCGCTACCTGTGGATGTCGCTGAAGCGGATCATCGGCTCGCACTTCGCGAACTACCGCGAGGCCTGGGAGGCGAACCGGCTCGTCGCCAAGGGGAGGATCCACCCCACGCTGTCGAAGGTCTACCCGCTGGAGCAGACCGGCCAGGCCGCGTACGACGTGCACCGCAACCTGCACCAGGGCAAGGTCGGCGTCCTCGCGCTGGCCCCCGGGGAGGGCCTGGGGGTACGGGACCACGAGCTGCGCGCGAAGCACCTGGAGGCGATCAACCGCTTCCGCCTCGTCGATCACCAACGGCATTAACGGCGTTAACGCCGTTAATGCAGGAAGACACTCTTCCACTTGCATGAACATGCATCGTTCTGCATACTCATCCCATGTCTAAGGTCCTCACCTCCCTTCCCGTCGGCGAGCGCGTCGGCATCGCCTTCTCCGGCGGACTCGACACCTCCGTCGCGGTCGCGTGGATGCGCGACAAGGGCGCCGTCCCGTGCACCTACACCGCCGACATCGGCCAGTACGACGAGCCCGACATCGCCTCGGTGCCCGGGCGCGCCCAGGCCTACGGCGCCGAGATCGCGCGCCTGGTCGACTGCCGCGCGGCGCTGGTCGAGGAGGGCCTGGCCGCACTGACCTGCGGCGCGTTCCACATCCGCTCCGGCGGGCGCGCCTACTTCAACACCACCCCGCTCGGCCGCGCCGTGACCGGCACCCTGCTGGTCCGCGCGATGCTGGAGGACGACGTCCAGATCTGGGGCGACGGCTCGACCTTCAAGGGCAACGACATCGAGCGGTTCTACCGCTACGGCCTGCTCGCCAACCCGCACCTGCGGATCTACAAGCCCTGGCTGGACGCGGACTTCGTGACCGAGCTCGGCGGCCGCAAGGAGATGTCGGAGTGGCTGCTGGCCCACGGCCTCCCCTACCGGGACAGCACGGAGAAGGCGTACTCCACCGACGCCAACATCTGGGGCGCCACCCACGAGGCCAAGACCCTGGAGCACCTGGACACCGGCGTCGAGACCGTCGAGCCGATCATGGGCGTCCGGTTCTGGGACCCCTCGGTCGAGATCGCCGCCGAGGACGTGACCATCGGCTTCGAGCAGGGCCGCCCCGTCACGATCAACGGCAAGCAGTTCGGCTCTCCCGTCGACCTGGTCATGGAGGCCAACGCCATCGGCGGCCGCCACGGCATGGGCATGTCCGACCAGATCGAGAACCGGATCATCGAGGCGAAGAGCCGCGGCATCTACGAGGCGCCCGGCATGGCCCTGCTGCACGCCGCGTACGAGCGCCTGGTCAACGCCATCCACAACGAGGACACCCTCGCCCAGTACCACAACGAGGGCCGCCGCCTCGGCCGGCTGATGTACGAGGGCCGCTGGCTGGACCCGCAGGCCCTGATGGTCCGCGAGTCCCTCCAGCGCTGGGTCGGCGCGGCCGTCACCGGCGAGGTGACCCTGCGGCTGCGGCGCGGCGAGGACTACTCGATCCTCGACACCCAGGGTCCGGCGTTCAGCTACCACCCGGACAAGCTGTCCATGGAGCGCACCGAGGACTCGGCCTTCGGCCCGGTGGACCGCATCGGCCAGCTGACCATGCGCAACCTCGACATCGCCGACTCCCGCGCCAAGCTGGAGCAGTACGCCGTCCTCGGCCTGATCGGCAGCGGCAGCCCCGCCGTCGGCGCGGCCCAGGCGGCCGCGACCGGGCTGATCGGCACCATGCCGGAGATGCCCGAGGGCGGCGCCGAGGCCATCGCCTCGCGCGGCGAGGTCTCGGCCGACGAGGCGCTGCTGGACCGCGCCGCGATGGAGTCCGGCACCGACTAGCGGATCTTCGTCACCCCCGCTCCTCACCGAGGGTCAGCGGCCGAGCCCTTGAGGAGCGCGTCGGTGACCGTGGCGAGGTAGGCGGGGTCGGCGGGTACGGAGTCCGGGGCCGCGTGGGCCAGTTGGGCGTGGCCCACGTAGCTGGTGTAGGCGAGGACTCCGCGCCGGCGGGCCTCGGCCGGCGGGAAGCCGAGCAGTTCGAAGAGATGCGCGAGGTAGCCGATACGGCGCTCGCTGACGCGGGCGAGCGCCGCCGCCACCTCGGGGTGGTCGCTCGCGGCGAGCAGCCGCACCTCCAGGGGGTTCTCGGCGGCCGAGACGGTCGCCGCGCGCAGCAGCGCGCCCAGACGTGCGGCGGCGTCGGGTTCGGCGGCCTCCATGGCCGTGATGACCCGCTCGGTGGCCAGTTCCTCCCAGCGGGCGAGGGCCGCCGAGACGAGCGCGTCCCGGTTGGCGAAGTGCCAGTAGAAGCTGCCCTTGGTGGTGCCCAGGCGGGCGGCGAGGGGTTCGACGGCGACCCCGGCGAGGCCGCGTTCGGCCAGCGCGGCCAGGGCCGCGTCCGCCCAGTCCTCGGCGGTGAGGCGCTTGCGGGGGCTTCGGCGCCCCTCGGGGTTCTGGGGGTCCCGGTGCTCGTGCATGGGTCCATACGCTAGCGTACGGTGGTGGAACATACGCTCCCGTATGGAGGCCCGGTGATGCGCGGTATGCGCACGGTACGCAATGCCCACCACAGGATCGTCCAGGCTCCGGCCGAGACCGTCGGCGCCCTCCTGGACCGGCTCTCCTCGCCGGACGACCCGCTCTTCCCCACCCCCGTCTGGCCCGCGATGGTCCTCGACCGCCCGCTGGGCCCCGGCGCCGACGGTGGCCACGGCCGGGTCCGCTACCGGGTCACCGCCTACGAACCGGGGCGGTCCGTCCGCTTCGACACCACCGACGACGGAATCGGTACGGGCTTCCACCGTTTCGACGTCGAACCCCTCGGCCCCGGCCGCTGCCGGATCTCCCACGTGCTGGAAGTGACCATGGGCGCCCGGGCCTTCGCCCTGTGGAAGCTGGCGATCCAGCCCGTCCACGACACGATGGTCGAGGAGGCGTTCGACAACGCCGAGCGGGCCGCCCTCGGCTCACTGCCGCACCCGCCGGCCCGCCGCTCGCCCCGTGCCCTGTTCTTCAACCGCCTCTTCTGGGCGCGGCCCGCCGCCGTATCCGTCCCCGCCGGCGCCCGCCTGCTGCACGAGGCCGTCGGGCGGCCCGACTTCGCCGACGCCTGGCGGATGCCGCTGAAGCCGGGCATGGACCGCGACCCGGACGCCTGGCGGCACGTCCTGCCCTTCCCCGTGCGCGGTCAGGCCACCCAGGAGCTGCTGGTCGGCAAGGACGCCTCCCACCTGGACTTCCGCTCCTCGGTCCTGCTCGACGAGGACTCCGTGACGCTGTCCACCGCCGTACGGATCCACAACACCCGCGGCCGGCTGTACTTCACGCTCGTCCGCCACGTGCACCCGTACATGGCCCGGCTGATGCTGTGGCGGGCCCACCGCCGCCTGGCGTTCGCCACCCGCCCCTCCGGCGAACGCAACGGCCCTGTTCTCGTATAGCCGGCGTCAGGCGGCGCAGGCGGGGAGGCCGCCGTGGAACTCGACCATCTCGCGGAACATCCCGTCGACGTCGAGGGGGTGCCCCGGCGCCGCGCCCGCCGCCTCGGCGTAGGCGCGGTGCAGGTTCGGCACGAGCCGCTCGCTGTCGAGGAGCTCCGCGTACGGGCCGAGGTCGGCCTCCTGCGCGGCCTCCAGCGGGGTCAGCCCCGCCGCGGCCCCCTCGGCGGCCAGCCGCTGGACGAGGCGCAGGTAGCCGGCGGTGGCGTCGAGCAGCTCGGGGCCGCCGACCGGCCCGTGACCCGGGACGACGGTCCGCGGGCCGAGGGCGCGCAGCTCCTCGACGGCGGCGAGCGAGCCGGAGACCGAACCGGTCAGGCAGAACGGCGTGGCCCCGGACATCACGACGTCCCCGGTGAACAGGACCCGCTGCTGCGGCAGCCAGACCACCGTGTCTCCGGCGGTGTGGGCGGTCCCCGGGTGGATCAGCTCGGCCCGGACCTCCCCCAGCCGCAGGGGGAGCCGGTCGCGGAAGGTCAGCCCCGGCAGCTCCACGCGGACCTCGCCCCAGGGGACCTCGGGCCACAGGCCGGTCAGGTGCAGTCCGGCGAGGGCCATCTCGTCCCGCGCCCCCTCGTGCGCGACGACCAGGGCCCGGTCGGCGAAGAACCGGTTGCCGAACGTGTGGTCGCCGTGCGCATGGGTGTTCACCACGAAGCGCGGGGCCTCGGGGGTGGTCCGGGCGACCGCCTCCTTCAGGGCCCGTGTCCGGGCCTCGGTGGCGGCCGTGTCGATCAGCACGGACCGGCCGGGCGAGACGATGAGCCCGGCGTTGTTGAGGCACCAGCCGCCGTCCGGCTGGAGGTACGCGTAGACGTGCTCGGCCACCTCGGCCATCCGGGGCCCACCGCCGCTGCCGCTCATCGTCCCCGGACCACCATGGCCGCGTTGAAGCCGCCCCGGCCCCGGGCCAGGACCAGCGCCGTGCGCAGCCGGCCGGGCCGGCGCACCTCGGTGACCAGGTCGAGGGGGCAGTCCGCGGCGGGCGGGCCGGCGTGGACGGTCGGCGGGATCACCCCGTGGCGCAGCGAGAGCAGGGCGGCGGCCAGGTCGAGGGAGGCGCCGCCCGCGGCGAGCCGGCCCGTCATGGTCTTGGGCGCGGTCACCGGGACCCCGTACTCCCCGAACAGTTCGGTGAGGGCCGCTGCCTCGGCCCGGTCGGCCTCGCGCCGCCCGGCCGCGTCGGCGAAGACCACGTCCACGTCGGCGGGGGCCAGCCCGGCCTCGCGCAGGGCCAGCGCGGCGGCGTCGCGCAGCCGGGGTGCGCCGCCCGAGCCGGGCGGCGGGTCGAAGGTGGCGGCGTAGCCGGCGACCTCCCCGTAGGGGCGGGCGCCGCGCTCGCGGGCGGCGGCCGCGTCCTCCAGGACGAGCAGCGCCCCGCCCTCGCCGACCACGTGCCCGCCGGCCTTCTCGGAGAAGGGCAGGTAGGCGCGCTCGGGGTCCTCGACGGTGCTGAGCTCCCCGGAGGCGAGGTGGGCGGCCCAGCCCCAGGGGCAGAGGGAGGAGTCCATACCGCCCGTGACGACCAGCCGGATGCCCTTGCGGAGCTGGCGGCGGGCCTGGGCCACCGCGTCGAGCCCGCCGGCCTGCTCGCTGACGAGCACGCTGTTGGGGCCGCGCATCCCGTTCTTGATGGAGATCTGGCCGCTGTTGACGGCGTAGAACCAGGCGAAGGACTGGTACGCGCTGACGTACTGGCCGCCCTTGCTCCACAGGGCCTGGAGCTCGCGCTGGCCGAACTCGTAGCCGCCCGCCGAGCTGGCGGTGATCACGCCGGCCGCGTAGTCGGGCAGCTCGGCCGGGTCCACCCCGGCGTCGGCGAGGGCCTCGTCGGCGGCGGTGAGGGCGAGCCGGGTCACCTGGTCGGTCTGCGGGAGCAGCCGGCCGGGCAGGTGCTCGGCGGGGTCGAAGCCCCGGACCTCGCCGGCCAGCTTGGCCGGGTACTGCGCGGCGTCGAAGCGGCTGACCGGGCGGATGCCGCTCTCGCCGCGCAGGACCGCGCTCCACCACGCCGCGGTGCCCAGGCCGTTGGGGGCGGCGACGCCGATCCCGGTGATCACGGGGGCTGCGGAGGCGGCCGCCGAGGACATCACGGGGGCGACTGCGGTCTGCGTGCTCATGCGGCGGCTCCCAGGCGCGGGCGGGTGAGGATCATGGCGCTCTGGAAGCCGCCGAAGCCGCTGCCCACGCTGAGGACGGTGTCGGTACGGTGCTCGCGGGCGGTCAGCGGGATGTAGTCCAGGTCGCAGCCCGGGTCGGGGTGGTGCAGGTTCGCGGTCGGCGGGACCGTGTTGTGCTCGATGGCCAGGGCGCTGGCGGCCACCTCCAGGGAGCCGATCGCGCCCAGCGAGTGCCCGATCATCGACTTGATGGAGCTGACCGGGACCTCGTAGGCGTGCTGGCCGAGGCTGCGCTTGAAGGCGGCGGTCTCGTGCCGGTCGTTCTGCTTGGTGCCGGAGCCGTGGGCGTTGACGTAGTCGACGGCGGTGGCGGGCAGGCGGGCCTCGTCGAGGGCGACGGTGATGGCCTCGGCCATCTCGCGGCCCTCGGCCTTCAGTCCGGTCATGTGGTAGGCGTTGCCCCGGCTGGCGAACCCGGCGATCTCGGCGTAGACGTGGGCGCCGCGCCGGCGGGCGCTCTCCAGCTCCTCCAGGACGAGGATCGCCGAGCCCTCCCCGAGGACGAACCCGTTGCGGGTGGCGTCGAAGGGGCGGGAGGCGGTCTCGGGGTGGTCGTTGCTGGGGGAGGTGGCCTTGATGGCGTCGAAGCAGGCCACGGTGATCGGCGAGATCGGGGCCTCGGTGGCGCCGGTGACCATCACGTCGGCGCTGCCCTCGCGGATCAGCTCCACGGCGTGGCCGATGGAGTCGAGGCCCGAGGTGCAGCCGGTGGAGACCATGGAGACCGGTCCCTGGGCGCCGACGCGCCAGGCCACCTCGGCCGCCATCGAGCTGGGCACGAAGTAGTCGAACAGGTGGGGCACGGCGAGGGTGTGGTCCACCTGCCAGGTGGAGCCTCCCCGGCTCACCGCGTTGTACTCGGTGTCCAGGCCGGTGGTGCAGCCCACGGCGCTGCCCAGGGTGACGCCCGTGCGCGTCGGGTCCAGGGCCGCGGTGTCGAGCCCGCTGTCGCGGATCGCCTCGTCGGCGCTGACCAGCGCGAACTGTGCGGCCCGGTCGAGGCGGGCGGCCTCCTCGGGGGCGAACCCGTGGGCGAGCGGGTCGAAGTCGGCCTCGGCGGCGATCCGCGAGCGGAAGCCGGAGGCGTCGAAGAGGCTGATGGCACGGGTCGCGGTCCGCCCGGAGGTGAGCCGGGCCCAGTACTCCTTGGTGCCCACTCCCCCGGGTGCGACCACGCCGATCCCGGTGATGACGACGCGTCGGTTCATGGGGTGTCCTTCACGGTGAGTCCTTCGTCGGTACTGTCGGCGAGGCGCGAACGCACCGACCTGCGCAGCGAGTCGATGACGGTGGTCACGTCCGCGTCGCTGAGCCCCGGGTGCAGGGGCAGGCGCACGGTGCGGTCGACCGCCCAGTCGCAGGAGGGCAGCGGGGCCGCGGGGTGCTCCTCGTCGCGGTCGGCCCCGAACCGGTGCAGGGGCGCGTGGTGGGAGGTCGTGTAGATCTCGTCGGCCAGCAGGTCGGCCACGACGCCGTCCTTGATGGCGGGCTCCAGCTGCACCCAGTACAGGCAGTCCGTGGACTCGTGGCCCTCGGGCAGCGGCGGGGGCGTCAGCAGCCCGTCGGTCCCGGCCAGCTCCCGGTCGTAGCGGGCGGCGATCTCGCGGCGCCGGGCCACCATCTCGGGGAGCCGGCGCAGCTGTACGGAGCCGATCGCGGCGGTCAGGTCGTTGCCGGTGATGCCGCGCCCGTACTCGGGCAGGTCCGGCTCGCCCGGCAGGGCGGCGTGGCCGAAGCCGCTGGCGCGCACCAGGCCGCGCCGCGCGAGGAGGCGGGTGCGGGCGGCCCGTTCGGGGTCCTTCGCGTAGACCATGCCGCCGTCGCCGGTGACCAGCACCCGGCCCGGGTCGAAGCTCCACACGGCGAGGTCGCCGAAGGTGCCGGCCGGCCGGCCGTCGGCGCGGGAGGCGACCGAGCAGGCGCCGTCCTCGATCAGGGCGATGCCCAGCTCGCGGCAGCGTGCGGCGATCCGGACGATGTCGCCGGTGCGGCCGCCGTAGTGCAGGAAGAGGACCGCGCGGGTGCGGTCCGTGAGGGCGGCCTCGACGTCCTCCAGGGACGGGTTGAGCGTGCGGCGGTCGACGTCGCAGAAGACGGGACGGCCGCCGCGCGCGGCCACGGCCTCGGCGGTGGCGGGCAGGCCCAGGGAGGGCAGCACGACCTCGTCGCCCTCCTGGAGGCCGAGGGTCTCGACGGCCAGGTGCAGGGCGGTCGTGCCGGAGCTGGTGAACACGACGTGGTCGGGTTCGATGCCCAGGTGTTCGGCGAAGGCCGTCTCGAAGGCCTTGGTGCGCCGTCCGCTGCCGAGTCTGCGGTCGTGGAACACCCCGGCGACCGCGTCGAGTTCCTCCGCCCCGACCTGGGGCTGAAACAAGTTGATCATGGTCGCCTCTCGCGTGCGGGTGTCTCCCCGATCTTGTCGACCGCCGCTCGACACCCGATGGAGGACCGGTGGTCCCCCGCGTCCGGGAGCCGGTCCGAGACGCCTTCGAGTACCCCTCCATCGCGGTGACGGATCCTCCGCGTGCGCCACCAGTCGATTCACCGAGGAGTTCTCATGCCCGACCAGGCCCAGGATCAGGACCACACCAAGCGCGTCGCCATCGTCACCGGAGCGACCAGCGGTATCGGCCTGGAGGCGGCCCGCACCCTGGCCGCCCAGGGGCACCGGGTCTTCATCGGCGCCCGCGACGCCGACAACGTCGCCCGGACCGTCAAGGAGCTCACCGCCGAGGGCCTGGAGGTCGACGGCGCGAGCGTGGACGTGCGCAGCGGCGAGGGCGTGCGCGCCTGGGTCGAGGCGGCCGTCGAGCGCTTCGGCACCATCGACGTGGTGGTCAACAACGCCGGCCGCTCGGGCGGCGGCGTCACCGCCGACATCACCGACGAGCTCTGGTACGACGTCATCGAGACCAACCTCAACAGCGTCTTCCGCGTCACCCGCGAGGTGCTGAACACCGGCGGCATGCGCGCCAAGAACCGCGGCCGGATCATCAACATCGCCTCCACCGCGGGCAAGCAGGGCGTGGTCCTGGGCGCCCCGTACTCGGCGTCCAAGCACGGCGTGGTGGGCTTCACCAAGGCCCTGGGCAACGAGCTGGCTCCGACGGGCATCACCGTCAACGCCGTCTGCCCCGGCTACGTCGAGACGCCGATGGCCGAGCGGGTCCGCCAGGGCTACGCCGCCGCGTACGAGACCACCGAGGAGGCCGTGCTGGAGAAGTTCCAGGCCAAGATCCCCCTCGGCCGCTACTCCACCCCGCAGGAGGTCGCCGGACTCGTGGGCTACCTGGCCTCCGACACCGCGGCCTCCATCACCTCGCAGGCCCTCAACGTCTGCGGCGGTCTCGGCAACTTCTGAGCCCGCACCGCCCGACCACGTACGCACGTACGCGTGAACGACCCGAATCCGAGGAGCAAGACCATGCCGCAGCCCGGCCTGCGTGAAGTGGAGCACGAGATCACGGTCTCGGCCCCGGCCGCCGCCGTGTACCGGTTGATCGCCGAGGTCCGTAACTGGCCGCGGATCTTCCCCCCGACCATCTACGTGGACCACACCCCGCAGGGCGGGAACGAGGAGCGCATCCGGATCTGGGCCACCGCCAACGGCGAGGCCAAGAACTGGACCTCCCGCCGCACCCTGGACCCGGAGAAGCTGACGATCACCTTCCGCCAGGAGGTCCCGGCTCCCCCGGTCGCCGCGATGGGCGGCACCTGGATCATCGAGCCGCTCTCCGAGGGCGAGTCCCGGGTGCGCCTGCTGCACGACTACCGGGCCGTCGACGACGACCCGGCGAAGCTGGAGTGGATCGACAAGGCGGTCGACCGCAACTCGCGCTCGGAGCTGGCCGCGCTGAAGACGAACGTCGAGCACGCCCACGCCACCGAGGACCTGACGTTCTCCTTCGAGGACACGGTCCGCGTCGAGGGCTCCGCGAAGGACGTCTACGACTTCGTCAACGAGGCGGACCTGTGGCCCGAGCGGCTGCCGCACGTGGCGGTCGTCCGGCTGACCGAGGACACCCCCGGCCTCCAGGAGCTGGAGATGGACACCCGGGCCAAGGACGGCTCCGTCCACACCACCAAGTCCTACCGGGTGACCTTCCCGAACGAGCGGATCGCCTACAAGCAGACGACGCTGCCGGCGCTGATGAGCCTGCACACCGGCTACTGGACGTTCGCCGAGGACGGCGAGGGCGGCCTGTCCGCCTCCTCCCAGCACACGGTGACGATCAACACCGAGAACATCACCCGCGTCCTGGGCCCCGAGGCCACGGTCGAGGACGCCAAGGCGTACGTGCGCACCGCGCTCAGCACCAACAGCACCGCCACCCTCAACCACGCCAAGGCCTTCGCCGAGCAGCGGGCCCGTCGATGACGGACGGGACGCCTCGGGTCTGGTTCGTCACCGGCGCCTCCCGGGGCCTGGGGCGGGCCGTCGCCGAGGTCGTCCTGGAGGCCGGCGACACCGTGGTCGCCACGGCCCGCCGCGTCGAAGCGCTCGCCGGACTCGTCGAGCGCTTCGGCGACCGGGTGCTCCCGATGACCCTGGACGTCACCGACCGCTCGGCGGTGTTCGCCACCGTGGCCGAGGCCGGGGAGCGGGCCGGGCGGATCGACGTCCTGCTCAACAACGCGGGGTACGGGCTGGCCGGCGCGGTGGAGGAGGTCTCCGAGCGCCAGGTGCGCGACCAGTTCGAGGTGAACTGGTTCGGCGCGCTGTGGACCACGCAGGCCGTGCTGCCGCTGATGCGCCGCCAGGGCGGCGGGCACCTCCTGCAGATGTCCAGCGTCGCGGGCGTCACCACGTACCCGAACCTGGGCATGTACTGCGCGAGCAAATGGGCCCTGGAGGCCATGGGCGAGACCCTGGCCCAGGAGGTCGCCGGCTTCGGGATCAAGGTCACCCTGATCGAGGCCGGCGAGTTCCGGACCGACTGGAGCGCGTCCTCCATGGTGCGGGCCACGCCCAAGACCGCGTACGACTCCGTGCTCGCCCAGCGCCGGCACGGCCTGTCGGGAGCCTTCGCCCACCTCCAGCCCGGCGATCCGCGCCGGGCCGGGGTGGCACTGCTGAGGCTCCTCGAAGCCGAGGAGCCCCCGCTGCGGGTGCTGCTGGGGACCAGCGCGGCCGACCGGGCCCCGGCCGTACTGCGCGAGCGGCTGACCGTCTGGGAGGCCTGGGACCCCCTGGCCCGGACGACGGACTTCCCGCCGGCCTAGGGCCTGACCCGCTCATGATCATAAGGTCGTCTGACCACATGTCAGCCATCTGGGAGATCACTCGTGCGCAAGCTCGTGTACTTCATCGCCGCTACCCTGGACGGCCACATCGCCGCCCCCGACGGCGGCGACCCCACCGGCCCGGACGGCTTCTGGCCGATCGGCCCGGACTACCTGGAGCAGCTGGTCACCGAGTACCCGGAGACGCTCCCCGGTCCGGCCCGTACCGCCCTGTCCATCACCGCCGAGGGAACCCACTTCGACACCGTGCTCGAAGGCCGCCACACATACGAGATCGGGGTCAAGGCCGGAATCGACGACGCCTACCCGCACCTCAAGCACGTGGTGTTCTCCCGCAGCCTCACCTCCGTCCCCAGCGCCGCCGTCGAGCTGGTCGGCACCGATCCGGTCGAGAAGGTCCGCGAGCTCAAGCAGAAGGACGGCAAGGACATCTGGCTCTGCGGCGGCGGCGAACTGGCGGGCCTGCTGTACCCCGAGATCGACCGGATGATCGTCAAGCTGTCCCCGATCACCACCGGCACCGGCATCCCGCTGCTCGGCCGTAAAACCGGCTTCGACGTCCGGCAGTGGGAGCTGACCGCCCACACCGTCCTGCCGAGTGGCGTCCTCTTCCTCACCTATGACCGGCCCTCCGCTGCGTGACGCGCCCCGCGGACGACGGCGACCTGTACTCGAGCCGGGCAATCCGCCGCCTGCTGCGGCGCCGGGGCATCGCCGTCACGATCCCCGAGCGCCGCGAGCAGGTGGACAACCGCCGACGGCGCGGAGCCCTCGGCGGTCGGCCGCCCGCCTTCGAGCCTTAGGCTCCCTTAGAGCCCGGCCGCCGCGCGCAGGGCGTCGGCGCGGTCCGTGCGCTCCCAGGTGAAGTCGGGGAGCTCGCGGCCGAAGTGGCCGTAGGCGGCGGTCTGCGCGTAGATCGGGCGCAGCAGGTCCAGGTCGCGGATGATGGCGGCCGGGCGGAGGTCGAAGACGCTGGAGACCGCCTCCTGGATCCGCTCGTCGGGCAGGGTGCCGGTGCCGAAGGTCTCCACGAAGAGGCCGACGGGCTCGGCCTTGCCGATCGCGTACGCGACCTGCACCTCGCAGCGGGCCGCGAGGCCGGCGGCGACGACGTTCTTGGCGACCCAGCGCATCGCGTACGCCGCCGAGCGGTCCACCTTCGACGGGTCCTTGCCCGAGAAGGCACCGCCACCGTGGCGGGCCATACCGCCGTAGGTGTCGATGATGATCTTGCGGCCGGTCAGGCCTGCGTCACCCATCGGGCCGCCGATCTCGAAGCGCCCGGTCGGGTTGACCAGCAGCCGGTACCCCTCGGTGTCCAGCTTGATGCCCTCGGCGGCCAGCTGCCCGAGCACGTGCTCGACGACGAACTCCCGGATGTCCGGGGTGAGCCGCACCTCCAGTGCGATGTCGGCGGCGTGCTGCGTGGAGACCACGACCGTGTCGAGCCGGACCGGCTTGTCCCCGTCGTACTCGATGGTGACCTGCGTCTTGCCGTCGGGCCGCAGGTAGGGAACGATCGCGCTCTTGCGCACCTCGGACAGGCGCCGGGACAGCCGGTGCGCGAGGTGGATCGGCAGCGGCATCAGCTCGGGGGTCTCGTCGCAGGCGTAGCCGAACATCAGGCCCTGGTCGCCGGCGCCCTGCCGGTCGAGCTCGTCCTCCTCGCCCTCGACCCGGGACTCGTACGCGGTGTCCACGCCCTGCGCGATGTCCGGTGACTGGGCGCCGATGGACACGGAGACCCCGCAGGAGGCTCCGTCGAAGCCCTTGTTCGAGGAGTCGTAGCCGATCGCCAGGATCTTCTCGCGGACGAGCTGGGCGATCGGGGCGTACGCCTTCGTCGTCACCTCCCCCGCGATGTGCACCAGGCCGGTGGTGATCAGGGTCTCGACGGCCACGCGCGAGGTGGGGTCCTGGCGCAGCAGCGCGTCGAGGACGGTGTCGCTGATCTGGTCGGCGATCTTGTCGGGGTGGCCCTCGGTCACGGACTCCGAGGTGAACAGACGACGGGACATGCGGCTTCCTCCTGTGTAGGCCCGGTGCACGGCCCTGTGCACGGCCGGAACCGCGACGGTCTCCGACCGCCCTGGAGCCGCACTCGAACGCGGCGGACGCCCGGCCGCGGCTCAGACCGCGGCGGTCGCCGCGACCCGCTCGCCGCGCGCCGGGCTCAGCAGCCCCCCGTGGAGCCTCTTGAGCTCCGCGGAGGGCTCCAGGCCCAGTTCCTCGGCGAGCAGCAGGCGCACCTTCTGGTAGGCCTGCAGGGCCTCCGCCCGCCGTCCGGCGGCGCCGAGCGCGCCGATGAGCCGGCTGTGGAACCACTCGTTGAGCGGGTAGTCGTTGATGAGCTTGCGCAGCTCGGGTATCGACTCCCGGTGGCGGCCCAGCGCCTCCTGCGCCTCGATGCGGGTCTCGTAGGCCCTGATGCGCAGCTCCTCCAGGTGCACGATGTGCCCGGCGAGCACGTCGCCGGCGGGGAAGTTCGACAGGGCGGGCCCGCGCCACAGGTCGAGCGCCTGGCCGACCGTGCGCAGCGCCCGCTGCGGCTCCTCCTCGGCCAGTTCCCAGCGGGCCCGGGTGACGAGCCGCTCGAAGATCCGTACGTCGACCTCGGAGTCCTCGACGCTCATCACGTAGCCGGAGGGGCTGGTGACGATCAGGCAGCGGCCGGCGGGCGCCAGCTCCTCCTGGGTGAACATCCGGCGCGCGTGGTAGACGTACGTCTGGAGGGTGGTGACGGCGCTGCGCGGGGGGTTCTCGCCCCACAGCTCCCGGATGAGGGCCTCGGCGGTGACGATCTCGCCGGGCCGGGTGAGCAGCAGCGCGAGCGTCTGGCAGACCTTGGGGGTGCCGGGCTGGTAGGTCCTGCCGTCGTCGGTGACGATCTCGAACGGGCCGATGAGATTGAAGCGCATGGAAGATGACTCCTCATCAGCGAAACGGCGCAAGGGAGGGCGGGCGGGCGGACGGCCGGAATTAATTGAAGTCTCTTGGGTGCGCATGTGAAGGTCAACGGCCGGTATGTCAGAACGCGGTAAATCTGCGTCAGAAAGCCGTCGGAAAACCTCGGAAACACGAAAGGACGGCCGCCCCGCCGGAATTTCTCCGGCGGGGCGGCCGTCATCTTTCAGCCGCTTTCGCCCTTACTCGCCGAGCAGGTAGCGGATGTGCTTGACCAGCTCGCCGATGTCCTCGCGCAGCAGGCTGTAGTGGTCGGCGTCGAGGTCGATGACCGTCGGCGGCTCGGCCGAGTAACCGCTGCTGTTCTCCAGGAACGAGTAGTCGTCGCCCACGGCCTTGAAGATGCTGATCGGCGCCTGGAGGGTGCGCTCGGCCAGCTCGCGGAACGAGTACTCGAATTCGTAGGTCTGGCCCACGACCGAGATGATCCGCTTCGCGAGGTCGACGTCGATTCCCTTGAGCTCGCTGATGAACTCGGCGAAGGACGCCTCGTCCGTGGCGACCTCCAGGCACCGGTCGAGGTCCGGGCCGGAGATGGTGCCGGTGAAGACCGAGAAGAGGATCGTGGTGTAGCCGCGGTTGGCGAAGGACGCCTCACGGCCCCACACCTTGCCGTTCTCGGCGCGCACCTTCGGCGAGCCCGGGGCGATCAGGAAGAGGTTCTCCACCTTCTCGCCCGCCTGCTCCAGCTGGTAGGCGGTCTCGAACGCCACGCGGGCGCCGAAGGAGTAGCCCCACAGGGTGTAGGGGCCCGCCGGCTGGATCTCCTTGATGGCCTCGATGTCCTTCTTGGCCATCTCGGTGATGGTCTCGTACGGGGTCTCGCCCTCGTTGATGCCGTGCGACTGGACACCGTAGAACGAGCGGCCGAGGCCGATCTCGCCGGCCAGGCTGCGCAGGTTCATCGGGTAGCCGCCCAGACCCGGCCAGCAGATCACGGGCTTGGCCTTGCCGGTCTCGGCGTGCAGGCGCACCAGGCGCGAGGACTCCTGGGCGACCTCGCGCTCCAGGCGGCGGGCCAGCTTCTCGATGGTCGGGGACTCCAGGACGCTCTGCAGCGGCAGGGAGACGCCCAGGCGCGCGTTGAGCTCGCGGACCAGGCCGACGGCGATGAGCGAGTTGCCGCCCGACTCGAAGAAGTCGTCCTGCACGGAGGCGTTCTCGCGGCGCAGGGCCTTCTCCCAGACCGCCGCGATCTCCTTCTCGGTCTCCGTGCGCGGGGCGACGAAGGGGCGCTCCACGAGCTCGGCGTTGACCTGGTCGGAGGCGGCGAGCGCCTTGACGTCGATCTTGCCGTTGGCGGACAGCGGCAGCCGCTCGAAGACCACGACCCGGTTGGGGATCATGTAGTCCGGCAGGAAGCTGACGAGGTCGTCGCGGATGAGCTCGGCCGGACCGCGCATGTGGACGCTGTCCTCGCGCATGCCCTCGTGGGCGATCTGCTCGTCGCTGATGCGGCCGCCGACGAAGAAGTACATCGGACCGCTCTCGACGCCGTTGGCGCCGAGGACCGCGTCCATGCGGCGCGAGGCCGGCAGCGGGTTGCCGGTCTTGGAGCTGTAGCCGGAGGACATGAAGCCCAGGTTCAGCCCGTTCATCATCAGGTGCTGGAGCTTCTTGCCGAGGGTGATGTACTTCAGCCACTCCTGCTCGGCGCGGCTGTAGACGCTGATGCCGAAGCTGGCGGCCTGGTACACCGACTGGTTGATCGCGATGACGTGCTTCTTGAGGACGATGTCGTCCGAGAAGCGGGTCAGCTCGCCGTTCTCGTAGCGGTACTGGCCCTCGGGCAGACCGGCGATCTTGCCGCCGTGCGTCTGGACGTAGACCTCGGCCTGGTCGTCGCGCGGGCCCGCGTGCGGGACCAGCTCGAAGGTGCCCAGGTAGTAGTCCTCGTCGGCGACGTCGAGCAGGTCCTTGACGGCCGGCTCGTAGGCGCGGTCGTGGATGTCGAGGCCGTAGGCCGGCAGGATCTGCTCGAAGAGGCCGACCATGTGGCCGGTCTCGATCTCCAGGACCTCGACGATGTTGTTCTTGTAGACCGGCTCGATGCCGCTCTTCTTGCCGATGAAGTGGATCTGCGCGGTGGGCTTGCCGGTGGCCTCGCGCTCGCTGATCAGCACGAGCTGGTGGCGGACCGGCTGGTAGTAGTAGTAGCCCGGCTGCAGACCGCCGACGCCCTCCAGCTCGAAGTACATCTGCGTCGCGTACAGCGCGCCCGGGGAGGCGTAGCCGTACTTCGGCAGGAGCCGCTCCTCGCTGATGTACTGGCCGAACCAGCGCAGGATCTGGCCCAGTTCGGACGGGGCCAGGTCGGCGGCCTTGCGGGAGTAGCCCGCGGTGACCTTGGCGCCGAGCAGGCCGAGCAGGTCGGCCTGGGTGACGGCGCCGCCCTCGTAGAAGCGGTACGTCTTGCGGGCGAAGACCCGGGCGCGCTGCTCGGGGGTGGGCTCGGAGCCCTCCAGGTCGAAGGCCGGGCGGGCGGCCAGCTCGGCGTCGTCGCGCAGGCCCGGGTTGGACAGCTGCGCCTTGACCTGGAGCTTGCTCTTCTTCGACGCGTGGTGGGAGCCGTGGTTGCCCTGGTCCATCAGGGCGGCTTCCTTCTCGCTCAGCTCGATGCAGGCGATCAGGTTCTGGAAGCCGGTGCGGCCGTCGTTCTTGACGATGACGGCGGCGTTGCGGACCCAGTCGTGGTTCTCGATCGCCAGGGATATCTCGTCGAGCTCGACGCGGTAGCCGCGCAGCTTGACCTGGTTGTCGGCGCGGCCGGCGAACTGCACGGTGCCGTCCGCGTTCCACTGGCCGAGGTCGCCCGTCTTGTACAGGCGGACGGGCTCGGCACCCTCCTCCAGCTCGATCTCCAGGAAGCGCTCGGCGGTCAGGTCGTCGCGGTGCAGGTAGCCGCGCGCCAGCTGGATGCCGCCGATGTACAGCTCGCCGATCTCGCCGACGCCGACCGGCTTAAGGGTCTCCTTGTCGAGGATGTGGTACGTGGTGCCGTGCACCGGGGAGCCGATGGAGATGGACTGCGGTCCCTCGTCCAGGCCGGCCGGGTCGACCGGGAAGGAGGACGAGTTGATGGTCGTCTCGGTCGGCCCGTAGACGTTGATGAGCGCCCGGCCCGGCATCTCCTGCGTGGTCTGGATCGCCAGCAGGCGGGAGAGGGCCTCACCACCGCTGAAGATCTGCTGGAGCGAGACGCACTCGGGGAACTTCTCGGTGTCGATCAGACCCTGGAGCAGCGTCGGGACGCACTGGAGGGTGGTCACGTTGTGCTTGACGATGGTCTCGATGAGGCCCTCGGGGTCGGCGTAGACGCCGGGGGCGCCCATGACCACGGTCGCGCCGTTGGCCGGGGAGAGGATCTCCCACTGGGCGGCGTCGAAGCTCATCGGGGTCTTCTGCAGGATGACCTTGCTGCGGTCGATCGCGTAGGTCTCGCGCAGCCACCGCAGCTGGTTGACGATGCTGCGGTGCTCGATCATCACACCCTTCGGCTTGCCCGTGCTGCCGGAGGTGTAGATGACGTAGGCGAGGGTGTCCGGGCGGGCGTCGCCGCCGGCCGCGGCCTCCTGGCCCTCGGGGCGGACGAAGGCCTCGGACTCGCGCAGGGTCACGATGGTGACGTCCTGCGGGGCGAGTTCGCGCAGCCGGGACACCAGGCGCTGCTGCGCCAGGATGATCTTCGTCTCGCTGTTCTCGATCATGTAGCGGAGCCGGTCCTCGGGGTACTCCGGGGACAGCGGCAGGTAGGCGGCACCGGCGCCCAGGATGCCCCAGGCGCCGACCATGAGGTCGATGGACGGCTCGACGAACAGGCCGACGCAGTCGTCCGCGGAGACACCGAGGTGCCTCAGGTAGTCCGCCAGGGCCGAGCTTCTGGACGCCAGCTCACGGAAGGTGAGCTTTTCGTCCCGGTAGGCGACGGCGATTGCATCGGGGTGCTCGGCCACGCGCTCTGCGAGCAGGCCGGGCAGCGTCGTGGTCCCCTGCAGGGTGGGCTCGAGCACGCTGGTCTCCTGAAGAGTCATTTCCCGCTTCCTTATGACGTTCCGATGTGGAGCGGCTCGATGCGTGCGGCCGCCTCCCCCTACGGACGGACGGGCCCCCGTCGGGCCCGTCCGTCCGGGCGATCACCGGCTCTGCAGGAGCCGGGTTACTGATCCGTTCTCGAACACCGCGCGCGAAGCGCCCGCGATGAGCGGGGCGATGGACAGGACGGTGACCTTGTCCAGTCCGAGGCCCCCGGGCACCGGCAGGGTGTCCGTGAAGACGAACTCGCTCACCTGCGAGTTCTTCAGGCGGTCCGCTGCGGGGCCGGAGAGGACCCCGTGCGTGGCCGCCACGATGACGTCCCGCGCCCCCTGCGCGAAGAGGGCGTCGGCGGCGGCGCATATCGTGCCGCCGGTGTCGATCATGTCGTCGACCAGGACGCAGACGCGGTCGCGCACCTCGCCGACCACCTCGTGGGCGGTGACCTGGTGGGCCACGTCCTTGTCGCGCCGCTTGTGGACGATGGCCAGCGGCGCGCCGAGGCGGTCGCACCAGCCGTCGGCCACGCGCACGCGGCCGGCGTCGGGCGAAACCACGGTCAGGGCCTCGCGGTCCACCTTGGATCCGATGTAGTCCGCGAGGACCGGCATGGCGAACAGGTGGTCCACCGGACCGTCGAAGAACCCCTGGATCTGGTCGGCGTGCAGGTCGACCGTCAGGATCCGGTCCGCACCCGCGGTCTTGAGCAGGTCCGCCACCAGACGGGCCGAGATGGGTTCCCGGCCGCTGTGCTTGCGGTCCTGTCGCGCGTATCCGTAGAAGGGCAGGATCACGGTGACGCTGCGCGCGGAGGCCCGCTTCAGCGCGTCGATCATGATGAGCTGCTCCATGATCGACTTGTTGATGGGGGCCGTGTGGCTCTGGACGACGAAGCAGTCCGCGCCGCGCACGGAGGCGTGGTAGCGGATGTAGATCTCGCCGTTGGCGAAGTCGATCGCCTTCGTCGGGACCAGCTCGGTGCCCAGTTCCGCCGCGATCGCCTCGGCCAGCTCGGGGTGAGCACGCCCCGAGAAGAGCAGCATCTCTCCGTTGCTCACGCGGCGGTGGCCCCGTCGAGCGTCGGGTAGTCGGTGTAGCCGGTGTGGTCGCCGCCGTAGAACTTGCTCTGGTCGGCCTCGGCCAGCGCGGCGCCGGTGCGGATGCGCTCCGGCAGGTCCGGGTTGGCGATGAAGGAGGCACCGAAGGCGACGGCGCAGGCCACGCCGGCCTCCAGGGCCGCCTCGGCGACCTCGGCGTTGACCACGACGCCGTTCTCCGGGTGCGGGCACAGGACGATGGTGCCGGTCCACTGCGCGCGCAGGGCCGCGATGTGGTCGCGGTTGCCGCCCTCCAGGATGTGCAGGAAGGCGACGGGCGGCAGGGCCGCGACGAGGGCCTCGTACAGGGCGCGGGTGTCGCCCTCGACGATGTCGTTGTACGGGTTCGACGGCGAGATGCGCACGCCGACGCGGTCGGCGCCGATGCGCTCGCAGACCGCCTCGATCACCTCGATCGCGAAGCGGATGCGGTTCTCGACCGAGCCGCCGTACTGGTCGGTGCGCTGGTTGGTGTTCTCCGCCAGGAACTGGTGGAGCAGGAAGCCGTTGCCCGCGTGGATCTCCACGCCGTCGAAGCCGGCCTCGACGGCGAGCTCGGCGGCGTCCGCGTGCTCCTTGACGACCTCGGCGATCTCCTCGACCGTCAGGGCGCGCGGCTCCGGGTAGTCCAGCGGGCCCTCGGGGCCGTAGGCCTGGCCGGCCGCGGCGACGGCGGACGGGGCCACGGACTGGTGGCCGCTCGGGTAGAGCGAGGGGTGGCCGATGCGGCCGCAGTGCATGAGCTGCGCGACGATCAGACCGCCGTTGGCGTGCACGGCGTCGGTGACCGGCTTCCAGCAGGCGGCCTGCTCCTCGGTGTGCAGACCGGGGCTGTTGCCGAAGCCCTGACCGGTGACGGACGGCTGGACGCCCTCGGTGATGATCAGGCCGGCGGACGCGCGCTGACCGTAGTAGGTGGCCATCAGGTCGGTGGCGAGGCCCTCGGCGGTGGCCCGGTTGCGGGACATGGGTGCCATGACGACCCGGTTGCGCAGGGCCAGCTTCCCCAGGGTGACCGGCGCGAGCAGCTTCTCGGACATGTGTGTCTCTCTCCAGACTCAGGTCAACGCGTGGTGCGGTGGTGGTTCGAAGGGGCGCGGGTCAGCGCCCGGCGCGCTCCGCGAGGTGGGCGGAGTGCGCGACGGCCAGCCGTCCCGCCGCCTCGGCGCAGGAGGCGAGGACGGCCATGTTGGCCTTGGCCGAGCGGCCGTCGGTGGCCGCGTCGACGGCGCGCATCAGGTACTTGGTGATGGCCTGGCCGGAGACCCCGTCGCGGGTGGCCTCGGCGACGGCGGCACGGATGGCCGTGTCCACCTCGGCGGAGTCGATGGCGTCCTCCTCCCGGACCGGGGTGGTGATCAGGAAGGAGCTGTTGTTGCCGAGCGCCCAGTGGGCCTCGATGGCGCGGGCGATCTGCTGCTCGTCGTCCAGGCGGTGGGGCGCCTTGTGGCCGCTCGTACGGCAGTAGAACGCGGGGAAGTCGTCCGAGCGGTAGGCGACGACGGGGACGCACTGCGTCTCCAGGTACTCCAGGGTCAGCCCGAGGTCGAGGATCATCTTGGCGCCGGCGCAGACCACGGCGACCTTGGACCGGGTGAACTGGATCAGGTCCGAGGACACGTCCCAGGTCTCCTGGGCGCCGCGGTGCACGCCGCCGATGCCGGCGGAGGAGAAGAAGGGGATCCCCGCGAGCTCGGCCGCGACCACGGAGGAGGCCACGGTGGTGGCGCCGAGGCCGCCCTGCGCCAGGATGACGGGCAGGTCCCGGCTGGAGACCTTGGGGATGCCCGGCAGGGAGGCGAAGCGCTCGATGTCGGCGTCCGACATGCCGACGCGGATCTCCCCGGCCTCGATGCAGATCGTCGCCGGAACGGCTCCGCCGGCCCGTACCGCGTCCTCCACCTTGCGGGCGGTGGCCGCGTTGTCCGGGTAGGGCAGGCCGTGCGTGATGACGTTGCTCTCCAGGGCGACGACGGCCTTGCCTTCGTGGAGGGCCTCACGGACCTCCTCGGTGTAGACGACGGGGATGCCGCTGCTTGCGCTCATCGGGTCTCTCTCAACTCTCGTTCCAGTAGCCGGGCCGCTTGACCAGCAGCTCCCGGCGGGCCGCTATCTCGGAGAGGACCTGCTCCTCCCAGTCCTCCGGACGGATCGGCTCCAGGGAGATCGAGACGGTGTCCTCGCCGGTGGCGAAGGTCTTCGTCACGGCGGCGGTGACCGCCTCGTCGACCGCCCGGAGCTGCTCGGCCGTGAAGTCCCTGGGGTAGTGCCTGATGTGGATGTGGGGCACGGCTGAGGTCCTCTCACGATTCGTTCGTGCAGGGGGGGTTGGTGGCACACCGCGGACGGGGGAGGCCGCGGTGTGCCACCACCGCTCCCCGCCCGCCTCGGGGGCGGGAGCGGGCGGGGAGTCTCGGGCGGGTGTCCGTCGTTACGCCTGGACGGACGCCCGCGAGCTCGGTCGGACCGGCTCGGGCTCGGGCTTGGGCTTGCCCTTGCGCGGCTGGGCCAGGATCACGGACGCGACCACGGTCAGGGCTCCGACGATCTGGATCGGCGAGAGCGACTGGTCGAGGACGAGGTAGCCGAGCACGGTGGCCGCCAGGGGCGAGGCGAAGCTCAGGAACGAGACGGCCAGCGCGGGCAGCCGGGCCACACCGCGGAACCAGATCGCGTAGGCGAACAGGGCCCCGATGATGCCGAGGTAGGCGAAGCCCAGCAGGTTCTTGCCGGTGATCTCGCTCGGCAGGCCCTCACCGATCAGCGCGATCGGGAGCAGCACCAGGCCGCCGACGGTGAGCTGCCAGCCCGTGAAGGGCAGCAGGCCCACGCCTTCGGGACGTCCCCAGCGCTTGGTCAGCACGATGCCGGAGGCCATGCTGAGCGCGCCCAGCAGGCCGGCGATGACACCGGTGGCGTTGAGCCCGGCGTTCGGCTGGAGGACCAGCAGGGCCACACCGCCCGCGCCGAGGGCGCAGGAGATCAGGTGGATCGGCTTGATCTTGTCCTTCAGCAGGACCGCGCCCAGCAGGAGCACGATCATCGGCTGGATGGACATCACCAGCGCCGCGACCCCGCCCGGCAGGTGGTAGGCGGCCACGAAGAGCAGGTAGAAGAAGGCGCCGATGTTCAGCACGCCGAGCACCAGGGCGCGCCACCACCAGATGCCCTTCGGCAGCGTCCGCCCGATGAGCACCAGGATCAGGCCGGCGGGCAGGGCACGGAGCAGCGAGGCGAGCAGGGGCCTGCCCGCAGGAAGCAGCTCCGTGGTGACCAGGTACGTGGACCCCCAGATCGCCGGCGCGAGTGCCGTCAGCGCGGAGTCGACAAGGGTACGGCTGCTCTTCATCAGGCCACGGCCGAGTCGGTCGTGCCGAAGTAGCGGTCGCCGAAGTCGCCGATGCCCGGGATCATGAACGCGTTCTCGTTGAGGCGCTGTTCGATCGACGAGGTGACGATCTTGACGGTCGGGTGCTTGGCGTGGACGGCCTCGATGCCCTCGGGGGAGGCGAGGAAGTTCACGAAGACGATGTTCTCCTCGCGCACGCCGGAGTCGAGGAGCACCTCGATGGCCGCGTTGGCGCTGCCGCCGGTGGCGAGCATCGGCTCCAGGAGGAGGACGTGCCGGTCGGCGATGTCCTCGGGGAAGTTCTTGTAGTAGAGGTGCGGGAGCTTGGTGGTCTTGTCCCGCTGGATGAGCAGCTTGCCGACGGTGATGTCGGGGATGACCTGGCGCAGCTCGTCGAGCATCGAGTCGCCGGCCCGGACCACGGGCACGGCACACAGCTGGGGACCGAGTCTCAGTCCCTCGTACGTCTCTCCGACCGGCGTGATGGCCTCGTGCTGGTCGAACGGCAGCTGGTCGAGCGCCGATTCGAGCAGGAGACGGATGATGCGCCGGGAGTAGAACACGAAGTCCGCGCGGGAGGCTCTGCGGTCGCGGATGATCGTGTGCATGGCGCGGAGCTGGTTGGTCTGCGGCAGCGGGTGGACATTGTGGTGGCCGGTCGCCATGAGAAACCTGCTTCTCGTCGGTCGTGGAGACGTGCTGCGGCCGGGCCCGGGGCCGTGTCGGCCCCGGGAACCGCAACCGTGTGGGTCAGGTGCCGAGATCAGGCGCTGGCGATCTCGGCGAAGGCCTTCCGCGACTCGGCCACGAACTTCGCGACCTTGGCGCGGTCCTTGCGGCGGTCGTCGCCCTCGAGGAGGCTGTGCGCGTCGACGGCGGCGGGCTTGACGAAGCGGATCGCGTCGGCGACGTTCTCCGGGCTCAGGCCGCCGGCCATCATGAGCGGCTTGGGGGAACGGCGCACGAGCTCGGCGCTGACGTTCCAGTCGTGGGTGAGACCGGTGGCGCCCTTGGCACCGGTGGCCGGGTTGAAGGTGTCGGTGATGAACATGTCCACCACGTCGGCGACCTCGTCGACGAGCTGGAGGAGCTCCTCGGCGTTGTCCTCCTTCACGACCAGGCTCTTGAGCACGTAGAGGTCGGGGCGGTTGGCCTTGAGCTTGCGCAGCTGCTCCGGCTCGACGTCGCCGTGGAGCTGGACGGCCTTGACACCGAGCTGCGTGGTGAACGCGCTGATCTCGTCGGCGTCCGTCATGTAGCTGATGAGGACGCCCTCCTGCGGAGCCTTCAGGCCGGCGATGATCTCCGTGGCGGCTGCCTCGGAGATGTCGTCCTTGCCCGACGGGAGGCGGAGCGGGAAGCCGAACCAGTCGACGCCCTCCTCGGCCAGAAGCTTGGCCTCTTCGGCGTCGATGATGCCGGCGACCTGCACCAGGTCCTTCACGTCACTCATGTGTGTTCCTTATCGGGATGATCTGATGAATCAAAAAAATGCTGATGAATCAAGTCAGACGTGCGAGAGGCCGAGTGGACGTGTCCCGGTATGACGGATTTCGTTACACGTCACGGGATGCTCACGAAAAGCCTCGTAGGTACCGATCTGTTGGTCAACGGGATCTATGTCAGATCCCGGTCAACCTTCTTCATTTCCCGGTCAGTTGTGGCCGGGACCCGATGGATCCCGGTCTCGCGGGCGAGTAGACATTCCTCCAGGAAGGCCATGACCCGCAGGTGATAGCCGCGGGAGGCCCAGCCCAGACTGACGTTGTGTCCAGCATGCGGCTGAATCACCACCTCTGTGGAGGCCCCCTTCAGCGGAGTCCGAAGTTCCTCCATCGCCTCGCGGTCGCGCCTCCACCACAGCTCCTGTTCGGCGAAGGTGAAGCGCACGGGAGCCCGTACTCCGGCCGCCACGGCGGGGTACATCCCCGGCCACAGCGGGGTCTCCCGGGCCTCCTCGGCCGGGACCGGGCGCACCACGTCCGCGCAGGCCCGGAAGGCCTCCGGCGGGTAGAAGCGCAGCGCCCCCCAGTGCCGGCGCCACTGCCCGGGGAAGTCCGCCCCGGGCAGCTGCCCGGGCTCCACCGCGAAGTGGCGGCCGGTGCCGCACAGGTCCACGCCGAGCGGCGCGCACCGGCCCCGGGCCGCGGCCGCCGCGGACAGCGCGAGACGGCCGCCGTTGGAGTGGGCCACGAGGAAGACGCCCGCGCCGAGCTCGTGGCCGGCGGCGTACCCCTCCAGAGCGGCGAGCAGGGCGGCCGTCTGCCCGGCGAGGTCCAGCCCCCGGGGCAGGACGGCCGCGGAGGCCCCGTACCCGGGGCGGTCCAGGGCCAGTACGGCGAAGCCCAGCGAGGCGCCGAGCTCCAGCAGGGAGAACCCGGGCCGCACCCGGCTGTCGAAGTAGCCCGCGCTCATCCCCGCCCCGTGCAGCGCCACCACCACGGCCCGGGGTACGGGCGCGGCGGGCAGGGCGAGCAGCCCGGACAGCGGGACCCCGTCCGCGTCGAGGACGACGGACCGCACCGGGGGCGCGGCGGGGGACGGGGCGAGGTCCATGAGGGGTCTCCAGGGCTGGGTCGGTACCCCGGCCGGGATTCCCCGGCGGGGTCAGGTCGGTCGGGCGGGCCGGGTGCGCCGGTCCGGCCGGGCCGGGGCGGAGCGCGCGGCCCGGCCCCGGGTGACGGCCAGCCCCCAGGCGGCCCTGCGGCGCAGCAGCGCGGTCAGGGGAGGCGCCGGGTACGGCCGCGCCCCGCGGGCGGGCTCGCGTACGGGCTCGCGTACGGGTTCCCGCGCGGGCACCCAGTAGCCGGCGATCTGCACGGCGTTCATCCGGTGCTCACAGCCGGACTCCCGCGAGCTCGGGCAGCCGGACCCCGGAGTCCCACACGACGCGGAAGGAGACGTGGCTCAGCCGCCAGCCGGCTTCGGTGCGCACGGCGTGGGCCTCGGTGTGCCCGCCGACGTCGAAGTGGGCCGCGGGGCCCGCCCCGGCGTGGTGGACGTGGGTGGTCAGCTGCTGGGCGCGGATGACGGCCCGGTCCCCGTCGAGGGTGATGGTGTGGTTGGCGCTGACGTGGTGCGTGCGCGCCCACCGGTCCCGGGCCTCGCGCTGGAAGGCGGCGAAGGCCTCGACCCCCGTGCACACGCCGATCGGGAAGGCGAAGGTGGCGTCCTCCGTGAAGAGCACGGCGAACCGGGCCTCGTCCGGACCCGTTCCGTCGAAGGTGTCCAGGGCGGTGACGTACTGGTCGAACAGCTCACGCAGCTCGGTGCGGTCGCGCAGCACCCGTATCTGGTCGCGCAGGTCCGCGATGTCGTCAAAGGTCGATGGCATGGCCTCTCCTGTGGGCGGACTCACGGAATCGGCGGTCAGGAGCGTCCGCCCGTGAACTCCTTGACCGAGGCGATGACGTGGTCGGGCGTCCCGTCGGCCGGCGCTGTCGGCGAGGCCGCCGAACCCGTCGAGCGCGTCCGGCCGGCCCGGCCCGGGGGCCGCCCGGACGGAAGTCCAGGCATGCCGGGGAGCCGCGCGGCCCGACCGGCCGGCCCGCGGCTCCCCCGCACGCTTCCCGCGGAGCGTTAGGCGGAGCGGGGCTCCCGCCAGGTGCGGGCGCCGTGGAAGGCACGGGGCTGTCGCGGGCAGCGCCAGCCCGCCAGGGTGGGTCCGCCGCCGGCCGTGCCGCCGTGCTGGCCCTCGTACGCGGCCGCCCGGGCCAGGACCACGGCGGTCAGCGCCGCCAGTTCCTCGGCGTCGGGACGCCCCTTGACCACGTGGATGAGCCGGCCGGTCTCCTGCTGCCTGTCCATGGACTGCTCCTCGTCTCGTGACCTCCCGCCGGCGTTCACGCTGCGGGTTCCGTGCGTGCGGGCGGGGCCGCGGGCGTCCTCGTGTCCGTGGGCCGCCGGTCAGACCGCGCTGGCGCTCAGCTCTTCCACGGCTTCCGCGAGCCGTTCACGCGTGTGCGTGCTGTGGACGCGGGCCCCCGGCAGGATGCGGCGGACCAGCCCGCCGAGCACCCGGCCGGGGCCCACCTCCACGAACCGGTCCGCTCCGGAGGCGGCGAGCGTCTCCACCGCCGCGGTCCAGCGCACCGGGCTGGTGAGCTGGCCGCGCAGGGCGACGACGGCCTCGGCGGCCGTCGTCACCCACCCGCCGGTCACACCGGAGACCAGCGGCACGGACGGGTCGCGGAACTCGGTCGCGATCAGCGTCTCGGTGAACTCCGCCTCGGCCTCGCCGAGCAGGCTGGAGTGGAACGGGCCACCGGTGCGCAGCCATTCCACCCGCGCCCCGGCCGCCCGGGCCTCGTCGGCCACCCGGGCCACGGCCTCGGCCTGCCCGGACACCACCGTCTGCCGGGGCTCGTTGTCCCCCGCCACCTCCACGACCTGGCCCGTGGCCGCCCGGCTCTCGGCGCACAGGCGCGTCAGGTCCGGGCGGCTCAGGCCGATGACCGCGGCCGTCGCGCTGCCGACCCGGTCCCCGACGGTGGCCACCAGCTCGCTGCGCAGCCGGACGAGCCACAGCGCCTCGGTCCACTCCAGGGAGCCCGCGGCCACCAGCGCCGCGTACTCGCCCAGGCTGTGGCCGGCCACCGCGTCCGGCTCCAGGCCCCGGCCGCGCAGGACCTCCAGTACGGCCATGCTGGTCAGGAAGGCGGCCGGCTGCGCCACCGTCGGGTCCTCCAGGTCGCGCGGGGACCCTTCGACGCACAGCCGGGACAGCGGGAACCCGAGGAGGTCGTCGGCGGTGCGGTAGAAGGTGTCGGCGAGGTCGGGCCGCAGGGCGAGCAACTCCTTGCCCATACCGGCGCATTCGGAGCCCTGGCCCGGGAAGACGAAGGCGGTGCGGGTCATCCGGTCACGTCCTTACTTGCGGTTCAACTGGCGAGGACCGTGTCGCTCGGTCCGGGGGCGGCGGAGCCGCACACGGTGTTGCCTGCGGCCAGCCAGGTGTCGGGCACCCACCTGACGTTGACGACCTTGGGGGCCTGGCCCTTGACCGCCACGGCGGCGGCGTGGGTGGTGTCGGCCGGAACGCCGACCATGGTCCAGCCGTCGGGGTGCCGGTCCAGATCTGTGCCCAGGTAGTCCTCGGCGGGTGAGCGGCTCAACCCTGTCCCAAGCCCCTTGAGAAACGCTTCCTTTCGCGTCCAGATCTGGCCGAACAGGTGCCTGCGCGCGTCGCCGGACCCGGCCTCGGCGATCTCGGCCTGCTCGTCGGGGTGCAGCGCCTTGGAGCAGATGTCCACCGTCTCGGCTCCGGGGAGTTTCTCCACGTCAACGCCGAGCGGGACCGTTCCGACGCCGACCATGGCCACGCCCCCGCTGTGCGAGAGGGAGTAGTGCAGGGGCGGCGGCGGGGGCGCCAGCGCCGGGCGGCCGTGCGCCTCGCCGCAGCCGGGGCAGGGCTCGCGCATGAAGCGGACGTCCTGGGGCAGGGTCGCCGTGTAACGTCCGAGCAGCCGGCGCACCGCGACGTGTGCGGCGGCGTAGAGCATGCCGTCCGACTTGCGGATGAAGGCGTCGGCGCGCTTGCGCTCGCCCTCGTCGAGTTCGCCGACCGCGAGGGCGTCGGCGTCCGCCCCGGTGGGGCGGCGGATCAGCCAGAGGTCGACCCGGTCGGCGGAGAGGGTGAAGTCCGGCCGGTCGAGGCCCTGGTGGTTCACCACCGGACGGGCGGCCGGCAGCAGGGTGGTAGTCGTCATGCCGGCACCGCTGTCCCGTGCAGGTGGGCCTCGGGGCCGAGCTGGCCGGCGAGGCAGTCGATGAGCTCCTGGGCGCTGTTGGCGAGCAGCAGCCGCTGGAGGTTCACGTCGACGCCGAGCGTGGCCTCCATCCGGTACTGGAGTTCGATACCGGAGATCGAGCCGATGCCGAGGCAGCCCATGGGGCGGCCCGTCGTGTCGACGAGGTGCGGTTCGATGCCGAGGATCCGGCCGAGCTCCTCGCGCACGTACTGCTCCAGGATCCGCGTGCGCTCGCGCAGCCCGGCGGTGGCCAGGACTGCCATGTCGGGCCTGGTCATGTGCACCAGGCCTGTGGCTGTTTCGTATGTCTGTGACATGTGAAGTGTGGTCATGATGCTTTCCGGGTCGTGGACGGCACCGCCGGGTGGGAGAGGGATCCGGCGGCTATCGGGAAGGGTCGGTCGAACGAGGTGCGAGGAGGCCGGCGAGGCCGGCGCCTGCGCCGGCCAGACCGACGGCGGTGACCAGCCAGAGCGCTGCGCCCCGGCCGGCGGTCGCGTACAGCGCGGACGTCAGCGCGGGGGTCAGCGCGGCGCCGAGCTGCACGCAGGTCTGGTAGAGCCCGCCGGCCGCCGGCTGGAGGGCGGGGGCGAGGGATCCGGTCGCCTGGAGGTGCAGGGCGGTGAAGGCGAAGACGAAGGCGAGTCCGACGAGGGACATGGACGGAACCAGTTCGGCATACCGCACCCCGCCCCCGCCGGAGCGCGGGTAGAGCGCGTATCCGAGCGGTGCGGCGAGCGCCCCGGCGGCGACGGCCCGCGCCGGCCCCAGCCGGGCGGCGATCCGCCCCGAGTGCAGGGCGGTCAGGGCCAGCGGCGCACTGGCGGGCAGGAACCCGAGGGCCGTCTCCCAGGAGGTCCACCCGCCGCGCCGCAGATCGAGCGCGGCCACCAGCAGGAAACTCACGTAGGAGCCGTTGAGGGCGGCCGCCCCCAGCGCCGAGCGCACGAGCGGGGCGTGCCGCAGCAGCGCGGTGTCCACGAGCGGCCGCGGGGAGGCCCGTTCGGCCCGTACGCATACGAGACCCAGCACGGCCGCCGCGGCCGCCGCGCCCCACTGCCCGCCGGCCAGCGCCTGGACGAGCAGCAGCACCGCCCCGGTCAGCGCTCCCCCGGCCGCCACCGCGTGCCACCGCGGCCCGCCCCCGGGCCCGGCCGGCTCCCGGGGGACCAGCCGCAGCCCCGCGGCGAACAGCAGCAGCGCGACGGGCGCCGGAAAGGCCAGGGTCCACCGCCACCCGGCCTCGGTGAGCAGCCCGGACGTCAGCAACCCCGTACAGAACCCGGCGGCCCCGAACAGCGAGTACACGGACACGGCCCGCCGCCGCGCGTCCCCCTCGGGGACGGCGGAGACGATGATGGCGAGCCCGGTGGGCGCGGTCAGCGCGACACAGAAACCTTTCACCACACGGGTGGCGATCAGCGGGCCCGCACTGTCGGCGAGCGCCCCGGCCAGCGACGCGGCGGCGAAGACGAGCAGCGCGGCGAGGAAGACCCGCCGCCGCCCGAACCACTCCACCAGCCGCCCGCCGAGCAGCAGCGCCCCGCCGAACCCGGCGGCGAAGCCGGTGACGATCCACTGCACGCGGGTGACGGAAGCCCCCAGCCCGCTGCCGACGGCCGGCAGCGCCACCAGGGTCGCGGACACCTCCAGGGCGTCCACCAACATGTTCGCGGCGAGCACGGACACCAGAGCCCAACGGGCCCCGACCCGGGCGCCGGAGGAAATGCTCATCGAGGACTACACGCTCGCGTTTCGAAGAAGGGGGCGGACCGCCCGGGGAGGGATCCCCGGCCGGCCCGCCCACCGCCGGCGTGGCGCGTGGGATACACACGCCGACGGAACTCAAAGCCCCAACGCCGCGAAATCCGGCCTCGCCGGCGTTTGAGGCGCGGGGTCTGGGGCGGAGCCCCTGGGGGTACCTCCCAGCGGTAGCTGGGGGAGGAACCGGAACGGCTCAGCCGAGCAAGGTGCCGCCCGTGGCGTCCACGAACGACCCGGTGATCCACCGCGCCTCGTCGGTGGCGAGGAACGCCACCACATCGGCGACGTCCTCCGGCTCACCCACCCGGTTGAACGCCGACAGCCCCGCCATCTGCTCAACGGCCTCGGGAATGTCGAACACCGGGTTCCCGTTCCGCGTGATCCCCGGCGCGACCGAGTTGATGGTGATCCCGCGCGGCCCGAGCGCCTTCGCGAAGTGCAGCGCGAGCTGTTCCAGCGCGCCCTTGCTCATCGCGTACGCGATCTCGTCCGGATTCGCGAACCGCGTCAGTCCCGACGAGATGTTGATGATCCGCCCGCCGTCCGGCATGTTCCGCAGCGCCCGCTGGATCAGGAAGAACGGCGCCTTCGCGTTGACCGCGAAGATCCGGTCGAACTGCTCAGGCGTGACCTGGTCCGCCGCGACCCCGCCCATCACCCCGGCGTTGTTCACCAGGATGTGCAGGTCCGAGGAGCCGGTCCGCTCCAGCAGGTCCTCCTCCAGCGCCGAGAACAGGTGCTCCACGTCACCCTCGACGCCGAGCTCGGTCCGCACCGCGAACGCCCGCCCGCCGTCCTTCTCGACGGAGGTCACGACCTCGCGCGCGGCCGTCTCGTCCTGGTGGTAGTGGACGGCGACGAGCGCGCCCTCCTGCGCGAGCCGCATCGCGGCGGCCCGGCCCATGCCCCGGCTCGACCCGGTGACCAGCGCGGTCCGGCCGGTGAGCCGTTCCGCGCCGACGCCCCGCCGGACCCCGGCGAGCGCGGCCGGTGCCACGGAGACGCGGGCCGGTGCCGCAGCGGCGACGGCGGGCTCCGGCACCACGGGGGCGGCGTCCGGCCGCTCGGCCCCGAACCACCGCGTGAGCGCCTCGGTGAGCGCCCCCGCCCCCGGCCCGTCGGCCCAGACCACGTACCCGTCGGGCCGCACGAGCACCGCGCCCCTCGGCTCGTCGGCCCCGCCGGCCCCGCCGCCCACGGACATGGCGGCCACGACGCGGACCCGGTCGCCCCAGGCCCCGGCCGCCTCGGCGAGCTCGGCCCGCCGCGCCTCCTCGCCCGGCGGCAGGAGCAGCAGCCCCCGCCCCGGCCTCAGCAGGCCGAGCACCGTGGTGCTCCCGTCGGCGGTCGTGACCTCCCAGGCCGGCGCCCGCAGGCCCAGCAGCTCGGAGACGGCGGCGTCCTCGCCCACCTCGTGGCGTACGGAGAGCCCCGAGATCAGCCCGGCCAGGTGCGTGCGTACGTTCTCGCCGGCGCTCAGCTCGGCGAACACCTCCCGTACCGCGTCCACCTCGGGGCCCCCGAGCAGCAGCAGCGCCTGGGTCCGGATGTTGCTCTGCACGCCCTGCCCGACCGCGTGCCGCTCCTCGTGGTAGGTGTCGAGCAGTGCGTCGTCGCCGTGCCCGGCGATCCGGGCGCCCAGCTTCCAGCCGAGGTTGAAGGCGTCCTGGAGGCCGAGGTTGAGGGCCTGGCCGCCGATGGGCATCTGCTGGTGCGCGGCGTCCCCGGCGAGCAGCAGCCTGCCGCGCCGGTACGTGTCGGCCTGCCGGGAGGCATCGCCGAACGAGTTCACCCACAGCGGGGTGCCGCCGCCGATGTCCTCGCCGGTGATGCGCTTCCAGGTGTCGGCGACCTCCTCGAAGGAGGGCTGTCCGGGCCGGGGCCGCGCCCCGAACTCGTGCACCATCACCCGGGTGACGCCGTCGGGCCGGCGGGCGGCGACGACGAGCCCGCCGGCCTTGCGCTCGAAGCGGCGGTTGGGGATGTCGATGCCCGCCACGTCCGCGCGCAGCAGTTCGCGTTCGGCGTCGGTGCCGGGGAAGCCGAAGCCGCCGAGCCGGCGCACGGCGCTGTTCTCGCCGTCGCAGCCGACGGCGTACGCGGCCCGGAAGGACCGCTGCCCGCCGTCCTCGGTGCGTACGTCGGCGAGCACCCCGTCCTGCGTCACGGTCAGTCCGGTCAGCTCGTGGCCGCGCCGGATGTCCGCTCCGAGGTCGGCCGCCCACTCCCCGAGGACTTCCTCCAGCCGGGTCTGGGCGACCTTCCACTGCCCCGGGTAGGGGCCGGGCAGGCCGAGGTCGAGGGGGATGCCCCCGAAGTGTCCGGCGCTCTCGCGCGGTACGTCGCCGATCGCGTCGAGCAGGCCGCGGCTGTCGAGGATCTCCATGGTGCGGGCGTGCAGGGTGGACGCCCGCGATTCGGAGGTCGGGGCGGTGAGCGTGTCGAGCACCACCACGTCCGTGCCCGCCAGCCGGAGTTCTCCGGCGAGCAGCAGTCCGACGGGGCCCGCGCCGACCACGATCACCTGGGTCTCGGTGAGGTCCTGATCGATGGCCATGGGCGTACTCCCTTTCTGTGGGGCGGGGTGGGGGCGGAAAGGTGGTGGCGGGGTCGGAGCCACGGCCCCGGCGAGGGGCCGGGCTCCGACCGGTCAGGCGTTGACGGTGACCTTGAGGCTCGCGTTGATGGCCTCGACCAGGGAGCGCGGCGTGCTGTGGTCGGCGAAGATGTCGTCGTCGAGCGTGATGTCGAACTCGCGCTCGATACGGCTGCCGGTCTCCAGGAGCGCCAGCGACTCGTAGCCGAGCGACTCGAAGTCGGTGTCGAGGATGTCGCCGTCGAGGTCGACCTCCTCGTCGGCGCCGGCGCCCTCCAGGAGGATGCGCTTGAGGTCGTCGATGGTGAATTCCTGCTTGGACACGTCGGGTCCCTTCATCGGTGTTCCGCACCGGTCTTTCCGGTTGCGGGAGTTCGGTGCGGGGGCATGGGCGGCGTCCGCCTCCGCCGGGGGAAGGAGGCGGAGGCGGACGCGGGTGGGGCGGAGCCACTGGACGGGTCCGCTCGGCGGACCGCCGGGCGGAGCGTCGGCGGGACCGCTCAGTCGAGTGCGCGCAGCACCACCGCGGAGTTGAATCCGCCGCGGCCGCGTGCGAGGACGAGCGCGGTGCGCACCGACGCCGTCCGCGGCCGCAGGGACACCAGGTCGATGTCGTGCGCGGGCGAGAGCTCCACGTTGATGGTCGGGGGGATCAGTCCCTCGCGCATGGCGAGCACCGCCGAGACCACGTCGATGGGCGCCGCGCCCGCGGCGATCCGCCCGGTCATGGTCTTGGGCGCGGTGACCGGTACGCCGAGCGGTCCGAAGACCGCGGTGATGGCCTCGGCCTCCTCCCGGTCGAGCCGCGGGACGCCCGCGCCGTCGGCGAAGACCACGTCGACCTCGGCCGGGTGGCATCCGGCGTCGGCGAGCGCCGTCTCGACGGCCCGGCGCAGGCCGGGCTCCCGGCCGCTGCCGGGCCGGGGGTCGAGGGTGGCCCCGTACCCGGCGAACTCGGCGTAGACGTTGCGCGCCCCGCGGTCGGCCGCGCTCTCCTCGTCCTCCAGGATGATCAGCGCACCGCCCTCTCCCGGTACGTAGCCGGAGGCGGCCTCGTCGAAGGGCAGGTAGGCGCGGTCGGGCTCGTCGCTGGTCGACATGTCGCCGCCGGCGAGGTGCGCGGCCCACCCGAGCGAGCAGATCGAGGCGTCGAAGCCGCCGGTGGCGATCAGCCGGCTGCCCTTGCGGAGCCGGCGCCGGGCCTGGGCGAGGGCGTCCAGGCCGCCGGCCTGGTCACCGACGAGGACGCCGGTGGGCCCGCGCAGGTCGTTGCGCACGGCGATCTGGCCGGTGTTGACGGCGTAGAACCAGGCGAACGACTGGTACGCGCTGACGTGCTTGGGGCCCTGGCCCCAGAGCTTGCGCAGCTCGTTCTCGCCGAACTCGAAGCCTCCTGAGCCGGCCGCGGTGACCACGCCCATGTCGCAGGGGTGGAGGTCCCCGGGGGCCAGTCCCGCGTCCTCGAAGGCGCAGTCGGTGGCGACGAGGGCGAGCTGCGTGACCCGGTCGGTCTGCGGTACGAGCCGGCCCGGCAGGTGTTCCCCGGGGTCGAAGCCGTGGATCTCCCCGGCCAGGCGCGAGGGGTAGGAGGAGGTGTCGAAGCGGGTGACGGGCCCGATGGCGTTCTTGCCGACGCGGGTCGCCGCCCAGAAGTCGTCCACCCCGAGGCCGCTGGGGGCGGCCACGCCGATGCCGGTGACCAGGGTCCTGGCGCTCATACGGTCCTCCTGTCGGGCCGGGCCAGCACCATCGCGCTCTGGAAGCCGCCGAACCCGCTGCCGACGGTGAGGACGGCATCGGTGCGGTGCTCCCGCGCGACGATCGGAACGTAGTCGAGGTCGCACTGGGGGTCGCGCATGCGCAGGTTCGCGGTCGGCGGCACGACGTGGTGGCGCATCGCGAGGACGGACGCGGCGATCTCGATGGACCCGACGGAGCCCAGCGAGTGTCCGATCATCGACTTGACCGAGCTCACCGGCGTGCGGTGGGCGTGCGGGCCGAGGGCCAGCTTGTAGGCGGCCGTCTCGTGGGCGTCGTTCTGCCGGGTGCCGGAGCCGTGCGCGTTGACGTAGTCGAGGTCGGAGGGGTTCAGGTGGGCCTCGTCGAGGGCCACGGTGATGGCCTCGGCCAGTTCGCGGCCGTCGGGGCGCAGCCCCGTCATGTGGAAGGCGCTGGAGCGGGAGGCGTAGCCGGCGACCTCCGCGTAGACGGTGGCGCCCCGGCGGCGGGCGCTCTCCAGCTCCTCCAGGACGAACACGGCGGCGCCCTCGCCGAGGACGAAGCCGCGGCGGGTGGCGTCGAAGGGCCGGGAGGCCCGCTGCGGGTCGTCGTTGAGGGAGGTCGTGGCCTTGATCGCGTCGAAGCACGCCAGGGTGAGGGGCGTGATCGGGGCGTCGGTGGCGCCGGTGACCATGACGTCGGCGCTGCCCTCGCGGATCAGGTCGACGGCGTGCGCGACCGAGTCGATCCCGGAGGTGCAGCCGGTGGAGACCACCGTGGCCGGACCTTCGGCGCCGACGGCCCAGGCCACTTCGGTGGCGAAGGAGCCGGGGACGAAGTGGTCGTACAGGTCGTCCGGGGCGCGCGTGTGGTCGACCGCCGCGAGGCGGCCGTGGTCGCTGGCCGCGCGGTAGGCCTTGTCGAGGCTGGAGACGGCCCCCACCCCGGTACCCATGCTGACGCCGGTGCGGTACGGGTCGAGTCCGGCGAGGTCGAGGCCGCTGTCGGCCACCGCCTCGCGCGCCGCGACCACGCCGAACTGGGCGGCGCGGTCCATGCGGCGGATCTCGCCGTCGGTCAGGCCGTGGAGCTCCGGCAGGAAGTCGGCCTCGGCCGCCACCCGGGAGCGGAAGGGGGAGGCGTCGAAGTGGGTGATCTCCCGCGTGGCCGTGCGCCCCGAGCTCAGCAGGTCCCAGAACTCGCCGACGCCGATGCCTCCCGGCGCCAGCACCCCGATGCCTGTGATGACTACCCGGCGGGCCACGATCGGTGTCCTCCCGTCACGTCTTCGGTCGCGGACATCACTCCGTCGCCGCCCAGTCGTAGAAGCGGGTGGCCATCGCGTCGGCCGGGGAGCGCCAGGTCTCCGGGTCGTACGGCTGTATGAAGGGCTGGAGGTCGTAGCTGATGCGCATGAACCGCGGGTCGTTGCGGGACTGCTCGATGCGCTCGCCGCCGTCGTCCTCGGCGAAGTCCTGGAGGTGGAAGTAGAGCCCGTTGTACGAGAACAGCCGCCGCCGCAGCGTGCCCATGCGCTGCGGCATGTCCGTGCGGTCGAACTCGGCGAAGATCTTGGCCACCTCGGCGCTCGAACGGACGTCCATCCGCGCCACGATCAGGTTGCTGTGCATTGTTTCTACTCTCTCCGGGGATCGGCGGGGTCAGCGGGTCAGCGGGAGGTCGGCCCGTACAGGCGGATGAAGTCGTCGACTCCGTCGGCGATGAGCGCGTCCTCCTCCAGGCGTCCGAGCGGCAGCGCGCCGTGGAAGGAGCGCTGGACGACGGACGAGGGGACCAGCAGGATGAAGCGCTCCGCCGCCTGGTCGGCGTCGGCGATGTCGAGCAGGCCCCTGGCGGCGACCTGCTGGAGGCGGCGGGCCAGTTCGCGGCGGGCCTGGCGGGGGCCGGTGGCCTGCCACTTGTCGATGGCGTCGGCGGGCAGGTGGGTGACCTCGGCGCTGATGTGCCGGACGATCGCGAAGTGCTCGCGGAAGGCCTCCAGCGGCGCCAGCCAGGCCCGGCCCAGCGCGATCAGGTCCTCGCGGAGGTCGTGGATCTCCGCGAGGTAGCCCTCGGCGACGGAGGCCAGGGAGGCGGCGACGGAGGCGGAGCTGTCCAGGAGGACGCCCAGCAGTAGCTGCTCGTGGTCGGGGAAGTGCCGGCCGACGGCGGCCGGTTCGACCCCGGCCTCGGCGGCGGTGGCCTCGGCGGTGCAGTGTCTCCAGCCCTCGCGGGCGAGGACGGTCCGGGCCGCCCGGACGATGTCGCGGCGCTCCCCGTCGGGGCCGGCCGGGGCGGCCTGGCCGGCTCCGGGCCCCGCGGGGGCGCGCTCGATCGTTGCTTGCGGCGTTGCCATGTGTGGTTCCTCCGGTTGACGTGCTCGTCCGGCCGTCGGGTGCGTCGGCCTCAGGGGGTGCCGGTCGCGCGGGTCCCGGTCGTCAGGGGGTCCCGAACCAGCGGTCGAGCGCCATCGGCAGGTCGTGGTGGCTGCCGGGCGCGGCCCATGCCACGTATCCGTCGGGCCGGATCAGCAGGGCGGTGGTGTCGTGCGGTACGTCGGCGGCGGAGGCCCCGCGCGGCCGGGCGGTGACGGTGTCGACCCGTTCCGCCCAGGCGGCGGCGCGCTGGCGCAGCCGCGGGTTGTCCGCCAGGTCGAGGAGCACCCCGCGGGCGGGGCGCAGCAGTTCGGTGCTGGAGACGGGGCCGTCGGCGCCGGTCAGTTCCAGGTGCGGCATGCGCCGGCCGAGCAGCGGGTGGGAGCCCTTGCCGACCTCGTAGGAGATCTCCAGGCCGGTGACCATGGCGGCGAGGTGGCGGGCCACGTCCTCGTACACCATGAGTTCCTTGAGCGAGTCCCGCAGCGGCTGCACCTCGGCGCCGCTGAGGAACAGCAGGCCCTGGGCGCGGGTGTTCATCAGGAGCCGCCGGCCGACCGCGTGCCGTTCGGTGTGGTAGGTGTCGAGCAGGCTCAGCGGGGCCCGCTCCTGCACCACGGAGGCGAGTTTCCAGCCGAGGTTGAACGCGTCCTGGATGCCGGTGTTCATGCCCTGGCCGCCGGCGGGCAGGTGGATGTGCGCGGCGTCGCCCGCGAGCAGGACGCGGCCGCGCCGGTACTCGGTGACCTGCCGGGCGGCGTCGCCGAAGGCGCTCACCCACACCGGTTCGGCGGCCGAGATGTCCTCGCCGGTCAGCCGCTGCCAGGCGGCGGCGACCTCGTCGAAGGAGGGCGGGGCCTCGCGCCGCTGCGGCGGCGTGCCGCGCTCGCAGACCACGATGCGGGTGGTGCCGCCGGGCAGCGGGCCCACCATGACCATGCCGCCGGGGAGGGTCTCGCCGATCATGCGGGGTTTGAGTTCGATGCCCTTGATGTCGGCGAGGAACATCTCCATGGTGGCGGCGGTGCCGGGGAAGTCGAAGCCGGCGGCCTTGCGGACGGTGCTGCGCCCGCCGTCGCAGCCCACCAGCCAGGAGGCGCGCAGGGTGTGGGTGCCGTCCGGGCCGCGGACCCCGACGTCGACGCCCTCGCCGTCGTCGTGGACGGAGAGGACCTCGTGGCCACGCCGGATGTCGGCGCCCAGGCCCGTGGCCCACTCCTCCAGATGGGTTTCGGTGACCGACTGGGGCACGGTCTTCGCCGCCTGGCAGGCGCCGTCGAGCACGCCGAAGTCGAGGGGCAGCCCGCCGAAGTGGCCCAACGTGCTGCGCTCGATCTCGCCGAAGCGCGCGAGGATGCCGCGCTGGTCGAAGGTCTCCAGCGTGCGCGTGGTGAAACCGAGGCCGCGCGATTCTCCCGTACGCCTCTCCAGGCGTTCCAGGACGACGACGGCGACTCCCGCCAGCCGCAGTTCGCCGGCGAGCATCAAGCCCGCGGGACCCGCGCCGACGACGATCACAGGGGCGTCCATCACGTCTCCTTGAATTCGCCTCCGGAGACAGTGCACCGGATCTTGACTACAAGGTTCTTCGGACGCGAGCGGCCGTTCAATGGCGCTGGATTCAGGACTCGGTCAGGTTCCACAAGGGCCGGTCCGCTGCCTCGCGGACCGGCCAAGGGAATGTCAAGCAGCGGTCAGACGCCTCGATCCGGCTCCTACCGGATCGAGTGCGGACCGCTGTGGAAGGTCGTGCGGGAGAAGATCGTTTCAGGTGCGCGCGGCGGCCCGCCGTTCGAAGCAGGCCCGGACGTCGGTCTCGTTGTAGTAGGTGCGGCCCGCGCGGTTGCGCCGGCGCCACCGCTGCTCGCTGGCCAGCCGGTAGACGGTGCCGGTCGGCGTGTGCCACAGGCGGGCGATGTCGGCGGCGGTGAGCCAGCGTTCGGTGGCCGCGGTCCGGTCCTCGGCGTCCATGGAGCGGCTGAGCTCGCTCCACTGGTCGCTGGTCCAGCGGTGGGCCGCGTCGGCGTCGCACACGATCGCCCGGCCGGCGTCCCGTCCGGCGTCCCGGGCCTCGCCGCGGACGGCGACGGTGAGGGAGCCGGCGCAGCCGGACTCGGGGCAGGCGCCGAGACGGATGCTGCGGGCCGGGTCCGGGAAGGCCGCCCGGCGTCCGGCCCGCACGAGGCGGGCCATCTCCTCGGTGGCCTCGGCGGCCGCGGGGTGGGCGGCGAGCCAGTCGCCGTTGCGGCGCAGGAAGGCGGTGAGGGCGGCGACGGTGCGCGGCGGGGAGGCGAAGCCCCGCTCCTGCGCGACCAGTCCGCTCCAGGAGCCCAGTACGGAGACCATCCTGGCCCGTACGTCCGCCGCGGCCCCGTTGAAGGGCAGGCCGGGCAGGTCGCCGCCGGTGGTCCGCTCGCGCAGGCTGCCGGGGGTCGCGCCGGCGAGCATCCTGCCGCACTCCTCGTAGAGGTGCGCGAGCTCCGCCAGGGCGGCGTCGAGGCGCTCCCGGCAGGTCCGGCACAGCCGTCCGCCGTCGGCCGTGCGCCGGCGGGAGCGTCCGTCGGCGGCCTGGCGGCGGCAGCCCTCCCCCTGGCACAGCGCCGTCACTGCCATGGTCTTCCCCCCTCGGCTCGGATCGGTGTGGACGGGTTCAGCCCTGGCCGAACCGGAAGCCGACGCCGCGGATCGTGATGATCCAGTTGGCGCCGATCTTGTTGCGGAGCGTGCTCACGTGCGTGTCGACGGTCCGGCGGGACCAGGAGTCGCCCCAGACCTGCTGCATCAGCATCTTGCGCGGGATGACCGTGTCGGGGTGCGAGGCGAGGAGGTAGAGCATGTCGAACTCCTTGCGGGTGGTCTCGACTTGCTCCCCGTGCAGGGTCACCTCCCGCGTGCCCGCGTCGATGCGCAGCGGTCCGCAGGTGATGGTGGCCGCGGCGGGGCGGGACGGCCGCGCGCGGCGCATCACGGCTTCCATCCGGGCCATCAGCTCGCGGAATCCGTACGGCTTGACCAGGTAGTCGTCCGCGCCGGCCTGCAGGCCCAGGACCCGGTCCAGTTCGCTGCCGCGGGCGGTGACCGCGATGACGGGGATCTCGTGGGCCGCGCGGATGCCCCGGCAGACCTCCAGCCCGTCCAGGTCGGGGAGTTCCAGGTCGAGGAGGACGAGGTCGGCGTCGGCGTAGCCGCGCAGCGCCTCGCTCCCGGTGCCGACGATGTCCACCTCGTGTCCGTGCCGGCGCAGGCCGCGCGCCAGGGTCTCGGCCTCCATCGTGCTGCTCTCCACGATGAGGATCCGCCACAGGGCCGACTGGGCCGGCGCGTGCTGCGGCGACCTCAGGCCCTCGGTCGGCAGGAACCCACCGCTCACCCCCGCGGCGGTGGTGTGAGGTTCCAGTACAGCGAAGGTCCGCTGGTTCATCTGCCCCCCTCCCTCAAGCTCAGTTGAGCCAACGTCAACGAAGATACAAACCGCTCCGTCGGTTTGTCAAAGCCTGTAAAACGCTGCAAGGTTAGCGATAAATGGATCGAATCAGGCCACAGCGGGGCACGAATCGCCGTTGAACAGGCCATAGAGGGCCGTCGGCGCGCTCTTCCCATACCAACGGGGCGGTTTAATAATAGAAGGAAACTGATACAGGAGCTATGCGTGATGAAACAAGAACGCGCCGTCCGAACCCGTCAAGCACTGCTCAAGTCAGCGGCCACGGTGTTCGGACAGCGCGGGTACGCAGAGGCGACGCTGAGCATGATCAGCGTCGGCGCCGGAGTGAGCCCGGGCGCGCTCCACTTCCACTTCGAGAACAAGGCGGCCGTGGCGGAGGCCGTGGAGGCCGCCGGAGCCCGGGCCCTGCGGGCGGCGGCCCGGGAGGTGTACACGAACCGGACGTCGGCCCTCCAGGCTCTGGCCGACAGCTCCCAGGAACTCGCCCGGGTGCTCCTGTCCGACGTGGTGGCCCGGGCCGGCTTCCAGCTCAACCGGGAGCCCGGCTACCCGTCGTCCTTCGCCCTGCCCGCGGAGTGGCACGAGTACGTGTACCGGCTGCTCGTGGAGGCGGCGGAGGAGGGCGCCCTGCTGCCCGGCCTCAACCACCGCAACGTGGCGACGACGGTGGTGGCGGCCACCCTCGGCTTCGAGGCCCTCGGCCGCGACGACCCCCAGTGGCTCGCCCCCCGGACGCTGGCCGGGTTCTGGCGGGTGGTCATGCCCTGTCTGGCCGCGCCCGCCATCCTGCGCGGCCTCGACACGGCCGGGCGCGGCAGCTGACACGCCCGTGGCCCGCCGCCGCCCACGGCAGCGGCGGGCCACGGACCCGCCCGGAATCCCCCGCGGGAGCCCCGGGCGCGGCCTCACACCGACCGCAGGGTGCGCACGGGCTCCCCCGCGTACTCCTGCGCCGGCCCCAGCACGGCCCGGCTCTCCCGCCCGAGCACCTCGCGCACGTACCGGCGCGCCCGCGCGAGGTCCGCGCCGGGCCCCAGGACCCGCTCCACCGCGCCCTCGTCGAGCAGCACGTCGTGCCGGCCCACCACGGTCACCCCGGCCGGGTCCGGCTCCACGGACCACTCCCCGGCGTGCGCGGCCAGCAGGGGGTGCGGCCGGGTCCGCTTGAAGACGATGCGCCCGGCCGCCGGGAAGCACACCCGCACCTCGTCCGTCGGGTACCGGGAGCCGTCCTCGGCCAGGTTGACCAGCCGGGCGCGCTGCACCCCGGGCCGGTCCTCCACGACCTCCGCGCCGGCGACGTGCGCCACCCGGCCGGCCCAGGAGCCCACCTCGTACAGGAACGCGTGGACGGCCTCGGGCGGCCCCTGGATCCGCACGGACTCCTCGCAGGACACCAGCAGTGCGTCGAGCCCCCGCCAGCGTTCGGCGACGGCCCGCAGCCCGTCGGCCACCGCCCGCCCCCGCGCCCCGGCCCCGGCGAGGATCCGCTCCGCCCCGGGCACCTCCTCGACGGTCAGCTCCTGCTCCAGGACCAGCCGCGACCAGCCCGGAGCCAGCTCCTCCACGCGCCAGCTGCCGCACGCCCCCCTCAGGGGGCCGGCGGGACGCTCCTCGCGGAAGTCGACGCGCCGCCGCCCCGCGTCCAGGGCCCGCCGCCACAGCGACCGCCCCAGCTCCCCGTCGACGCCCGCCCAGTGGGAGTAGCGCTCCACGGCGCCGTCGAACTCCAGCCGCTCCGTGTGGACGGTGTCCGGCAGGAACAGCGGCCACGGGGTGGTATCGGCCACCAGGGTGTACAGGGCTCCGGCAGGCGCGGCCGCGTCGACCGCGTACGACAGCCGGTGCACTCGCTCGACTGACATCGGGACACCTCTCTCAGCGCTTGGCACAGATGCTGTCGCGATCCGCCATAGTCCGAGTGGACCGCCGCTGGAGTCTCAGACCGCGGCCCGGCTGCCCAGTACGCCGTTGACCAGTTCGAGGAAGCGCCGGGGGGTGTCGGCCAGTTCGAGGAGCTCACCGTCCAGGAGGATGTCGAACTTCCGCTCGATGGAGCCGGTGGTCTGCAGGACGGAGAGCGAGTCGTAGCCGAGCTCGTCCCAGTACAGGTCCTGGACGTCCTCGGTCAGCTCGACGTACTCCTCCTCGCCGCCCCAGATCCGCAGGATGCGGGCCAGGTCGATGAGTTCCAGCCGGTCCATTGTCTGCCTCTCTCCTCGTCCGCCGGCGTGGCGACGCATACCGGGTCGCCAGGAGCCTCGCCGACGGTTCTGGAGGGCCGCTCATGCCGGGGCCCAGCCGTGCTGGAGCCCCGCCACCACACCGCGCGGCCGGGCGGCCGCCCCCTGATATACCTAGGCGGCGTACAGATCGAAGGTGGAGCTGCGGCGCGGTCCCGCGACCACGTCCAGTGCGGGGTCCACCCGCAGCATCGCCTGGTGCAGGCGCTGGAGCTGCTGCGAGGGCTCCACCCCCAGTTCGCCGATCAGCCGGGCACGGAGCCGGCGGTAGACGTCCAGGGCGGTCGCCTGCCGGCCCGAGCGGTAGAGGGCCACCATGGCCTGCGAGTGCAGGCCCTCGTGCTGCGGGTTGCGGGCCATCAGCTCGGTGAGCTCCGCGAGGAGTTCGGTGTGCCGGCCCAGCCGGAGGTCGACGTCGATGCGCCGCTCGGTGGTGACGAGCCGGCTCTCCGCGAGCCGCAGCACCTCGATCTCCAGGATCGGCCCGACCCGTACGTCGACCAGGGCGGGGCCCTGCCACAGGTCGAGCGCCTTGCGCAGCAGGTCCGCGGCGCGCTCGTCGTCGCCCTCGTCGAAGGCGTTCTGGCCGGCGGCCGCGAGGGCCTCGTAGGTGTGGACGTCCACGGACTCCTGCGGGATCTGGAGCAGGTAGCCCCCGTGCCGCGTCGCGAGCACGTCCTTGGCCGTGCCCGGCGCGCCCGGCCCCATCGCCGTCCCCAGCCTGCGGCGCAGCTGGAGGATGTACGTCTGCAGGGTGGTGAGCGCACTCTCGGGCAGCTTGGTGCCCCAGATCTCCTCCATGAGGGTCGGTACGGGCATCACCCGGCCCGGGTAGAGCGCGAGAAGCGCCAGGATCTGACGCGGCTTGCCCGCCGTAGGAACGATCGATGCCCCGTTGACCTCGGCACTCAACGGACCCAGAACCTGAATCTCCACGGTCTCCCCGTCTCCCCTCCACATTTCGTCGAGATACTCTCGGTTATCAGTATTCGACCCGATGACGGTAAGCCAGCCCAGGGCAACATCACCGGGCGCTCAAGCCGACGTCGAGCCAACCTCCGAAACGGGCGAACAGGCGGCGGATTCCTAGCACAAGATTCCGACAGAATGTCAAAACCCGTGCTCAGCCCGGCGATCGGGCTCGTCGTATCTGTTCCGATTCCCGGCTGTGCAAATTAATTCTCAGGTTTCCCGGCAGCTTCTGCAAAAGACCTGACAAAGATCTCTCATATCGGCTGCCGTTCCCGTGGGCTTCCCGGCGGTCAGCCGACCCGTGCCAGCCGCTTCCGCGTGGTCTCCGGCGACTCCGCCGGGGACTCGGGTCCGCTCATCAGGATGGAGCGCTGCAGACTGCGCAGTGCGGCGGACGGCTCGATGCCGAGCTCGCGCACCAGGGTGGAGCGCAGGCGCTGGTAGACGCTGAGCGCCTCGCCGCGCCGGCCCGAGCGGTGCAGGGCGAGCATGAACTGCCCGTGCAGGTTCTCGTGGATGCGGTAGCGGCTGGCCAGCACGGTCAGTTCCGCGAGCAGCTCGCGGTGGCGGCCGAGCCGCAGGTCGGCCTCGATCCGCTGGTCGAGCGCGCACAGCCGGGTCTCCTCCAGCCGCCGGGTCTCCATGTCCAGCTGGACCCCGCCCTCGACGTCGGCGAAGGCCGGCCCCGACCACAGGGCGAGGGCCTCGCGCAGCAGCCGCGCGGCGCCCGGGAAGTCCCCGGCGTCCATGGCCCGGTAGCCCATCCCGGCCAGCCGGTCGAATTCGCGGACGTCGCTGGTGCCGCCGGCGCTGTTGAGCATGTACCCGCCGGGCAGCGTCACGAGGACGTCCTTGGCGGTGCGCGACCCGTCGGTCCCCTCCAGCGCGGTGGCGATGAGCCCGCGCAGCTGGAGCACGTACGTCTGCAGCGTGGTCCGGGCGCTGCGCGGCGGCTCGGTCCCCCACAGTTCCTCGATGAGCGCGGCCACGGGCACCACCTGGTCCGCGTGCAGCGCGAGCAGCGCCAGTACCTGGCGGGGCTTGGCGGCGGTGGGAGTGATCGAGACCCCGTTCTCCCGCACGGTCAGTGCGCCCAGTACATCGATGTCCACGCCGTACTCCCCTGCTTCGTCCTTGGATGAACCCTCGAAGTTCGCTGGAACGAGGAAAAAACAGCTGCGCCGGTTTGTCAATACCAAACCGGCTGTACCGTTTCCCCCTCCCCGGCCACCCCCAAGATTCCCTTACACCCCACTTGACCTGCATGTTCAATGGTTGCGGGGTGCTCGATGGCGGCTCCAATCCCCTCTCAAGACCCAGGGAAACTCTTGGAGAACGGCCCGCGAGGGGCTTGAAACGGCCGAGAACAGACCGCCTGGTTGGCTGATTTACGCCCATCGACCCCGCCGATCGGCCGCCGGATGACCGCCCGCAGGGCCTTCGGGCCCGAGCAGTATGGAAACGAACCCCTCATACAAACCGCTTTCGCGGTTTGCTGACCTGCACTTTCAGCGGGCAAACGGTCGAGGCGCGGGGGAGCAGCGCTGGAGCACCGCTCAAAAGGGGAGTCAGGGGCCCGCCTCCGCGAGGCCGCCCCCTGACGGCATTCGGACCGCGGACCCCCGGCCACGGCGTCGGCGCACGGGCCGGCCGGCCCACCCTCCCGGGCCCTCCCCGAGAGCCTCCGATGGCCGGTTCCCAGAGGTCCACATACCGGACCACCCCCCGGGAGAACTCCGTTACCTGCCGGAAACTTCACAATGGCGAACCCTTCGGGGACCCCACGGCCGCCCCTAGGGCCCCGTTCCCCCTGGCGGCCCACGGCCGGACCCCCGGATCCGCAAACAGGAGCCACCCCCGCGCAACGGCCCCGCATCCCCTGCGACCCCTCACCCTCCGCCCACCCTCGGGCTAAAGGATCGCTCTTGACGTGCTTGAGATCATTCTCTGCGGGTGGCGGAGATTCGCCGCCGGCCGCCCGGCGGGGACCTGGGCAAATATGCGACAGCCGGTTGGCCGGAATCCGACCCTCCGCATATTTCGGGGACCGTTGTTCGACTAGCTCTGGAGAAAAAACCGGTTGGTATATATTTTTCTCAGCAGTCACACCTGTTACTGGTCAGCGCTGTCTAGGGGGAACAATGAGCGCGAGCACGTTTCATGTTGGGCGCACAGCGGTCTACGACCGGGCCGAGTCGGCCACGACAACCACGGCGGAACGGCACGATCCCCACGTTCCGTTGCTCAGCACCGTTCCAAAGGAACTGGTCCACCGCGATTCCGCGGCCCAGGTCCTCCTCACCGACTGGCAGCGGCTGGATGACGTCCGCTTCTCCGTGACCGCGCAATGGTCCCGCTCGCACCCTTTCTTCACCCCGGTGGCGGGCGGGCACTACGACCCGCTGATTTGCGCCGAAACGATTCGCCAGATCGCGTACCTGCTGGGGCACGCGGAGTTCGCCGTCCCGTTCGGCCACCAGTTCGTCCTGTGGGACCTCAGCGTCAGCGTCCTCCGTCCGGAGCACCTGCTGGTCCGCCAGGCACCGGCCATCGTCGAGCTCGACATCACGTGCGTCGACGTCAAGCGGCGGGGCGGCCGGCTCTCCGGACTCGGCTACGAGGCGGTCGTCCGCCGGGACGGACACGTCGTCGCGACGGGCCGGGCCTCGATCACCTGCACCAGCCCCGCCGTGTACGCGCGGCTCCGCCCCGCACACGCCCTGCGCCCCGACCACCGCCCGCTGCCGCTGACGGCGCCCGCCGCACCGCAGAGCGTGGCCCGGCTGTCCCCGACCGACGTGGTCCTCTCCCCCCTCGCCGAGGCGAACCGCTGGCAGCTGCGGGTCGACACCCAGCACCCCGTCCTCTTCGACCACTGGGTCGACCACGTCCCGGGCATGGTCCTGATGGAGGCCGCCCGGCAGGCCGCCGCGGCGGCGCTGGGCCGCCCCTCCTTCATGCCGCTCGGCGTCGCCGGCGAGTTCAAGCGGTACGTCGAGCTGGACCTGCCCTGCTTCATCGAGACCGAGCTCCTGTACCAGGACGTGCCCGGCGCGGAGGAGGTCGTACGCGTGACCGGCCACCAGAGCGGGGAGACCGCCTTCAGCGGCATCGTCACCGCTCCTTCCTACGGCTGCTGACCCCCTTCCGCTGCTCGTCCCAGGTGACACCCGTCACACCGCACCGCGTACTTCCCGGTCATTTCCGGCCCCGCGGTGTGGTGGCACGTTGGTGTAGGCGTCACCCGCTGTAAGATACGAACGGGACGGACGGTTTGCACCAGGGCTTCCGACGCTCCGAGCATCTGCGAGGGAAGGAGCCACCGTGGCTGAACAGGTCCGAGCAATCCGCACGCGCCAGGCGATCCTGAACGCGGCGGCCAAGGTCTTCGACGAACGGGGCTACCAGGCAGCCACCATCTCGGAGATCCTCACCGTCGCCGGGGTGACCAAGGGCGCCCTGTACTTCCATTTCCAGTCGAAGGAAGACCTGGCCCAAGGGGTCCTCACCGCGCAGAACGAGGACCTCTTGCTCCCGGAGCGCGCCGCCAAGCTCCAGGAGGTGGTGGACGCGGTCATGCTGCACACGCACCGCCTGAAGACCAACCCGATGGTCCGGGCGGGCGTGCGGCTGAGCCTGGACGTCAACGCCGTGGGGCTGGATCGCAGCAGTCCGTTCCGCAACTGGGTCGACAAGTTCACGGACCTGCTGGAGCAGGCCCAGGCCCAGGGTGAGCTGCTCCCCCATGTGATTCCGGCCGAGACCGCCGACGTCATCACGGGCGCCTACGGGGGCGTCCAGTCCATGTCGCAGGCCCTCACCGAGCACCAGGACCTCGGGCAGCGGGTCAGCGCCCTCCTGCGCCACCTCATGCCGAGCGTGGCGCAGCCGCCGGTCCTCGCCTCCCTGCACCTCGGCGAGGACCGTCCGGCCGTGGTCTACAACGAGGCCCGGCGGCTGGCGCGGGAGCAGGCGGGCGAGGAAGCCTCCGGCTGAGCCGTCCGCGTCCCCGCGCATTCCGCAAGGCCCACAGGACGGTTCCGGTTTCAACGCTGCGGCGCCGCGCGGGGATCCCCCGCGGTGCGTGCGCCGCAGCACTCCCGGACGGCTCGTGCGCGCGTCTCGGGGGCGGCGGGATGCTGGGGAAGCGGGCTCCGTGCGCTCCGGCCGGCTCCAAGTCGCCGACCTCAGCACTTTGTTCCTGCAACACGAGCCCCCTCCCCCTCGACGGACAGAAATATACCGCACGTCCCGTTCTTTTCAAGGGCTTCGGGCGAACTAGGCTGCACGCATGATCAGCTCTTCACTCCGCCTGGTGCCGGTCACCCCGGACAACTTCGACGCGGTGTGCGCCGTACGGGTCGGCCCCGATCAGGAGCACCTCGTCTCCCCCGTCGTGAAGTCCCTCGCCGAGGCCTATGTCCGCAGCGATATCGCCTGGCCCCGCGCGGTCGTCGACGGTGACGAGGTGGTCGGCTTCGTCATGGCCTTCCTTGACCACCTCTGGGACCCCGAGGAGGACCCGGAGGACCGGCGCTCGGGCCTGTGGCGCCTGAACATCGCGGCGGACCGGCAGGGCAAGGGCTACGGCCGCTTCGCCGTCGAGGCGGTGACGGAGGAGATACGCCGCCGCGGCGGGACGCGGGTGTACGTCTCCTGGCGGCCCGCCGAGAACAACGCCGAGCCCTTCTACCTGGGCCTCGGCTTCCGCCGCACCGGCGAACTCGCCGACGGCGAGCCCGTGGCCGTCCTCGACCTCACCGCCACCCCCGAACCCGAACCCGAACCCGCCTAGCCGAGGACCACGGTGCCGGATACGCCCGGCGCCGCCGGCGCCCCCGTCCGGTACTGCTGCGGGCTCACCCCGCGGACCCGCTTGAAGGCCGCCGACAGCGCGAACGCGCTCCCGTACCCCACCCGCCGGGCCACCGTCGCCACCGTGGCGTCCGGCTCGCGCAGCAGGTCGGCGGCCAGGGCGAGGCGCCAGCCCGTCAGGTGGGCGACGGGCGGCTCCCCGACGAGCTCCGTGAAGCGCCGGGCCAGCGCGGCCCGCGACACCCCCGCCCGCCGCGCCAGCTCCGCCACGGTCCACCCGTACGCGGGGTCCTCGTGCAGCAGCCGCAGCGCCACCCCGACGACGGGGTCCCCCTGCGCCCGGTACCAGCCCGGCGCCCCCGACCCGGGGGCGGCGAGCCAGGCCCGCAGCACCCCGATCAACAGCAGGTCGAGCAACCGGTCCAGCACGATCTCCTGTCCCGGCTCGTCCCGCGCCACCTCCGAGGCCAGCAGCCCGATCAGGGTGACGTCGGCGACCCCCGCCGGGCGGACCAGCACCGCGGGCAGCGCGCCCAGCAGGCGCCGTCCGATCTCGCCCGGCCCCTGGTAGGTGCCGCTCAGCATCACCGCCGAACCGGCCCCGCGCCCCGGCTCGCCCCAGGTCCGCACGCCCAGCGCCAGCCGCTCGCCGAGGTACTCGCCGTCCTGCGCGCTGCACCGCTGGTCGGGGCCGACCGTGATCTCCACCGGGGTGTCCGGGGAGTCCGCGACCGTGTAGGCCCCGGGCCCCCGTACGACCGCCACGTCACCCGGGCCGATCAGCGCCGGCTCCCCGTCGTCGGGCAGCAGCCACGCCGTGCCGCGCACCATCGTGATCACCGACAGCGGGGCCCGGTCCTCGATCCGCACGGCCCACGGCGGAGCGAAGACGGATTTCAGCAGGACGGCGCCCCGGGCCTTGGGCCCGTCGAGCAGCCCGGTCAACGTGTCCATGACCCCACCCTCTTTCCCCCATCCTCTTTCCCCCGCCCTCAGGCGTCCCAGACTCCGCTCGCCGCCGCCTCGCGCGCGTAGTCGGCGAAGTCCCGGGGCGGACGCCCCAGTACCTCCTGCACCCCGTCGACCAGGTGCGCGTTGCGTCCGTCCAGGATGAGGGCGAACAGCTCGGCGAACTCCTCGGGGAGCCCGTCCGCCCGCAGCGCCGCCCGGAACTCCCCGTCGGAGACGGGTACGTACGCGATCTCGCGCCCGGTCGCCTTCGACAGTTCGGCGGCCACCTCCCCGAAGCCCAGCAGCCGCGGCCCGGACAGCTCGTAGGTCCTGCCGACGTGCCGGTCGTCGGTGAGCGCGGCCACGACCACGTCGGCGATGTCCCCGGCGTCCACGAAGGGTTCGACCGCGTCCGCCACCGGCAGGGCGATCTCCCCGGCCCGTACGGGCTCCAGGAAGAAGCTCTCGTCGAAGTTCTGGTTGAACCAACTGGCGCGCACGACGGTCCAGTCGGCGCCGGACGCCTTCAGCCGGTCCTCGCTGAGCCGCGCCGCCTCCTCACCGCGCCCGGACAGCAGCACCAGCCGCCGCGCCCCGGCCGCCACGGCCGCCTCCGCGAAGGCGCCGACCTGGTCGGCGGCCCCGGGGAAGGCGAGGTCGGGCTGGTAGGTGACGTACACCCGGTCCACGTCCCGCAGCGCGGGACCCCAGGTGGCGGGCTCGTGCCAGTCGAAGGCCGGCGCTCCGGTCCGCGAGCCGATCCGCACCGGCCGCCCCTGGAGCTGCAACCGCTCCGCCACGCGCCGTCCGGTCTTGCCGTTGCCCCCGATGACCAGGGTCTTCTTCGTCTCGTTCGGGTTCGTCGTCATGAGCACCAGTCAAGCCGCGCCGGGCGGGACGCGACATGGCCCAGACGCTCGCCCGCATACGCGTCCGTCTACGCCGCCGGCTCTTCCGCGAGGGTGTGCGCGACGAGGGCGTCGGCGTGGCCGTGCCCGAGTCCGTGCTCGCTCTTGAGCCAGGCGACCAGTTCCATGTGCCTGGTCAGGGGAGAGGACCGGATGAGGTCCTTCCATTCCGCGACCGGACGGCCGTACTTCTTCTCGATGGAGGGGAAGTAGCTGGCGGGGCCCTTCACCGGCTCACTCATGTCGCAAGGCTCCTGATCTGTTCTGCGGGGGAGGCAAGGGACGGACGGTCAGAGGGCCGGCGCGTACGCGTGCACCTGCGCGCCGCTGTCGCCGAGGACGGTGGTGCCGACCGGCCGGAGGGTCTTCTCCGGCGATCCCGCACCGAACAGCCTGCGCCCGCCGCCGCGCACCACCGGCAGGGTCCACAGGCGCAGCTCGTCGAGGAGGTCGTGGGCGAGCAGGGTGTTGACGAGCTGTCCGCTGCCGTAGACGAGCAGGTCACCACCGTCGGCCTGCTTGAGCGCGGCGACCTCGGCGGCGATGTCACCGGTCAGGAAGGAGGCGTTCCACTCGGGGGTGTCGAGGGTGGACGTCGCGACGTACTTGGGCATCGCGTTCATCCTCTCGGTACCCGCGTCGGCGCCCTCGGCCCGCGCCATCCAGGCCGGTGCCATGGCGGCGTACGTCACCCGGCCCAGCAGCAGCGCGTCCGCGGCGGCGAGCTGCTCGCCGGCGAACTTCTCCGCCTCCGCGTTCCAGAACGGCATGGACCAGCTCGGGTCCTCGAAGACCCCGTCGACCGAGACGAACACGGAGGCGACGACCTTGCGCATGGTGATGCTCCCTCAGATGTATACGGCGTCCACATGCGAACAGCCCTGAGCCTACAACCAGATGTGTGCACTGTCCACATTCATGCGCCGCAGCCCATTCCCCGTTCACACACAGGTAGACCGGTCCCGGTCCGCGAACTCATCGCCACATCCGGGAAAGAACGGGGGACGGTGCCGGAACGGCCGCTTCGCGGATCTGTCGGACCCTCAGGACAGTCCGGGTCGGGGCATGTGATCCCATGATCCACATGACGAGGACTCTCTACCTGTTCTGCTCCGCCGCCCCGCCCGTCTTCGACGTGGCCCACGTGATCGAGGACGCCCAGTCGCGCGGCTGGGACGTGTGCGTGGGCCTGACCCCGACGGCGGCGCAGTGGGTGTCCGGGAGCCTCGACGGGCTCGCCGCCCTGACCGGCAACCCGGTGCGCTGGCAGTACGAGCTCCCCGGGGAGCCCGACGTGTGGCCGCCCGCGGACGCCGTGCTGTTCGCCCCCGCCACCTTCAACTCGGTCAACGCCTGGGCCCTCGGCCTCACCGACCGGTTCACCGTCGGGGTCGCCGCCGAGGCCCTCGGCAGGGGCATCCCGGTGGTCGCCATGCCCTGCACCAACGCGGCGCTCGCCGCGCACCCCCAGTTCGAGCAGTCCCTCGCCGTGCTGCGCGGCGCGGGCGCCGAGCTGCTCTTCGGCGAGGGCGGTTTCGTCCCCGGCCCGGCCGGCCCCGACGCCCCGCCGCACTTCCCGTGGCAGCTCGCCCTGGACGCGGTGGACCGCACCGCCGCCGAACGGCCCTCCTAGGGTCTGTCGTCAAAGTCCCGTCTGCCCCCCGACGCTCCCCCAGCTACCGCTGGGAGGTGCCCCCAGGCACGCACTCTCGCCGCACCGGGCGCAAGACCGAGTACACCCAGTACGAGGTCTTGCGCCCGGCGCACCGAGAGCACGCACCAGACGCCGCGGGGCCGCCCTCCGGGCGACGACGGGACTTTGACGACAGACCCTAGAGCCTGCTCCCCTACTCCCCCGTGACCCCGTCGATCGCCTCGCGCAGCAGGTCCGCGTGCCCGTTGTGCCGGGCGTACTCCTCGATCATGTGGGCCAGGATGTAGTGCAGCGAGTACGGCTGGTCGCCGAAGTACCCCCGCGCGTCGAGGGATTCGGCGGCCGCCACGATCTTCCGCGACCGCTCGCAGGTGTCCTCCCAGATCCGGAACGCCTCGGCCGGGTCCGCGTCCTCGACGTGGAACTCCGTCCACTCCCCGGCCTCGTTCTTCGGGAAGTACCCGCGCACGTCCTCCCCGCCCAGCACGTTGCGGAACCAGCCGCGCTCCACCTCCGCGAGGTGGCGCACGAGCCCCAGCAGGCTCAGCCCGGAGGGCGGGACGGCCTTGCGCCGCAGCTGCTCGTCGGTCAGGCCCGCGCACTTCATCCGCAGGGTGTCCCGCTGCCACTGCAGGACGCTGGTCAGGGTGGCCCGTTCGTCGCCCACCAGCTCGGGCGGGGTCCGCTGTTCGTCACTCATCGGCCGATGATCACACCGCCTCCGGCCCCCCGCCCGGCCATCCCACATACCGGACGCCCCACCCCACCACCGGCAGCCCTCCGGGGCCGGACCTTGGCATTGCACGAGCGCGGCCGGCCGCAGCACCCACAGCGGCCCGGCCACCGGCGCCGACACCCCGAAGGCCCCCACCCCCGCCGCCATGTGCGCACCCCAGCCGAATCGTTCAGCCCGAACACAAGGATCTGCGGCCGGGTCACCTGAATGTCGGCGTCCCCCTGCCGTTCCCTCACCCATACCCGGTACCGCTCCCGCTCGGCGGGGCCGAGCGCGGCCAGTTCCGCCGGCGTCGGCCGTACGTGTCATGGCCGAGCCCCTCCATCAGCACCCCGAAGGCCCGCCCGCTCCTCTTGAACTCCCAGCCGGGCTCGCTGGTCGGGCGGACGGCCCGAAGCCGGGGACGCTGGGCAGCACCACGCGGAACGCGTCGTCGACGGGGTCCCATCGCTCCGCACGGGGGTCGGTCAGCGGCGCGGCGGACGTTTCTGAAACTCCACGAAGGATCCGGGCCAGCCGTGCGTCATCAGCAGGAGCAGGGCGTCCGGTTCGGGGGAGCGCAGGGCCGCTGGGCGAGATGCGCGACTCGTGCGGCATTCGTAGGCGCGGGTACTGGCGCGAGGAGTACGACGGGCGGGCCGCCGAGGCCCAGCTGAACGCGTGGCCGCAGTACACGACCGTGATCGACGGCGCCCGGATCCACTTCGCGCACCCCGCCGCAGCCGGTCCGCGAGGCCGTCAAGCTCCTCCTACGGCACCGCGAACCTTCCCCGCTGCCATCCCTACGCGGCGTAGAGGTCGAAGGTCGACCCCCGCTTGGGCCCCGCCACGACGTCCAGCGCGGGGTCCACCTTCAGCATCGCCTGGTGCAGCCGCTGCAGCTGCGGCGAGGGCTCGACCCCCAGCTCCCCGATCAGCCGCCCGTGCAGCCGCCGGTACACGTCCAGCGCGGTCGCCTGCCGCCCGGACCGGTACAGGGCCACCATCAGCTGGGAGTGCAGCCCCTCGTGCTGCGGGTACCGCGCGGTCAGCTCGGTGAGTTCGGCGAGGAGTTCGGTGTGCCGCCCGAGCCGCAGGTCGGCGTCGATCCGCCGCTCGACGGCGCCGAGCCGGCTCTCCTCCAGCCGCATCACCTCGATTTCCAGGACCGGCCCCACCCGTACGTCGACCAGCGCGGGCCCCTGCCACAGCGCGAGCGCCCCGCGCAGCAGCGCCGCCGCGGCCTCGTCGTCACCGCCGTCGAAGGCGCTCTGTCCCCGGGCGACGAGGTCCTCGTACACGTTGACGTCGACGGCCCCGCGCGGCACCTGGAGCAGGTAACCGCCGTGCCGCGTCGTGAGGACCTCCTTGGCGGCTCCCGGCCGGCCGGCCCCCATGGCCGTGCCGAGCCGCCGGCGCAGCTGAAGGATGTACGTCTGCAGCGTGGTCGGCGCGCTGTTGGGCGGCTCCTGCCCCCAGATCTCCTCCATGAGGGTGGGCACCGGCATCACCTGCCCGGGATGCAGCGCGAGGAGGGCCAGGATCTGCCGCGGCTTGGACGCCGTCGGCACGATCGAGTCCCCGTCGACCTCGGCAGTCAGCGGACCCAAAACCTGAATCTTCACGATCTCCCCCTCCGTCAGTCGCCACCCAGCAGTCCCGGCCCACCCGGTCCCGCACCTTCCACCCGGCCAACCGCATCCCTCACGGCCCCACCAAGCCCACGCTCACAGCCCCGCCCAAGCCCGCTCTACACGGCCCCGGCCAGACCGACTCCTCACAGCCCCGCCCAAGCCCACTCTGCACGGCCCCAGCCAGACCCGCTCCCGCACCACCACGGCCGCACCGTTCCTCCCGCCCACAGCCGATCCGGCACCTCCCACCCCAACCAGGCACGCTCTGCACCGCCAGACCGGACCCACCAAACACGCTCTGCACGACCCCAGCCAGACCCGCACCTCACGTCCCCGACCAAGCCCGCACCCTCACCACCACGGCCGCACCGTTCCTCACACCCTCAACCGATCCGGCATTCCCGCCCCAACCAGGCACGCTCTGCACGTCCCCGACCAGGCACGTTCTGCACGAACCCGGCCAGACATGCTCCTCACGGCCCCGGCCAGACCCGCTCCCGCACCACCACGGCCGCACCGTTCCTCACGCCCACAGCCGATCCGGCATTCCCGCCCCAACCAGGCACGCTCTGCACGTCCCCGACCAGGCCCTACTGTTCGTCCCGGCCAAGGCCCCGTCCTCACAGCCCCGGCCAGACACGCTCCACAACCCCGACCAGGCCCACACCTCTCGCCCCGGCCAGGCACGTTCTGCACGGGCCGGGCCAGACCCCACTGTTCGTCCCGGCCAAGGCCCCTTCCTCACAGCCGCGGCCAGGCCCGCACCTCCCGCCCCGACCAGGCACGTTCTGCACGAACCCGGCCAGACACGCTCCTCACGGCCCCGGCCAGACCCGCACCCTCACCACCACGGCCGCACCGTTCCTCACGCCCACAGCCGATCCGGCACCTCCCGCCCCAACCGGGCACGTCCTGCACCGCCGGGGCCGGACCCGCCAGACGCGTTCTGCAGGACCCGGGCCGGACCCATACCTCCCGCCCCGCCCAAGGCCCATCCCTCAGAGCCCCGGCCAGGCCTGTACTTTCCGCCCCGACCAAGACCCGTCCCCCGCAGCCCCGGCCGAGCCCGTACCTTCCGCCCGGCCCAAGCCCGTTCCCCGCGCCCCATGCCGGACACCCCATGGCCGAGGGGTGCTTCCTCACAGCCGCCCACGGCACCGCACCGCACCTACACGACCCAGCCGAACCCGGTTCCCACACGGCCCCGCCAGGCCGGACCGGCCAGCCGGCCGGCCAGCGGAGGCCGGTCCGAAAGCCAGCTCCCTCCACGCCCGACCGGGACCGCCCCCGTCCTGACCGGGCCGGTTCCTCCACGACCCGGTCAGGACCGGTTGCTCCCCGCCCCGGCTGGGGCCCCCGCGACCAGCCGGACCCGTTCCTCCACGGCCCGGCCGACCCCGTCTCCCCTAAACCGGCGCACACGCACCAAACGCCGTAAGGCCGCCCCCCGGGCGCCAACGGACTCTGACGACACCCTTAGACCCCGCTCCCGAGGAACTCGTAACTCCGCTCCCCGTCCACCGCCCCACGCGTGTCACGCGTGTCACGCCCCCGCGTCCGGTACTCCCGCGCCCGCTCGGCGCCCACGAGGCTCGGCAGCAGCAGCCCCCACAGGGCCGCCACCTTCCGCTGGAGCTCCGCGTACGACAGCCCGGTCCCGGCCAGCACCTCGATCCCGCAGACGGCGGCAGCTACCAACGCCTCCGCGCTCTCCCACCGGTCGGCGACCGAACCCCCACCACCGGCGGCGTCCCCGGCGGCGCCGCCCACCGCACCCTCCAGCCCACTGACCGGCAGGTCCAACGGCAGCTCGCCCACGTCCCGCGCCATCCGCAGCAGTTCGCACACGGCCGCCAGCCACGCCCCGTGGAAGTCCACCGCGGTCGCCTGCTGCCCGGCGCACTCCTTGGTGATGCGGAAGCTCGCCGGGATCGCCGGATCCTCGTGCAGCGTCCGCGCCAGCCAGTGCGTGGTGTCGATCAGCGCTTGCAAGGGCGAGGCTCCGCCCTCGCGCAGCCCCCGGACGGCCTCGTGCAACAGCACGCACCCCCGCCGCTGGACGGCGTCCGCGAGCTCGTCCTTCGAGGCGAAGTGAAAGTACAGCGCCCCCTTCGTCACCCCGGCCGCACCCGCGATCTCACCGAGCGTCGCGTTGGCATATCCGTTGCGGTGGAACAACTCGGCCCCGGCGAAGACCAACCGCCTGCGGGTCCGCTCCGACCTTTCCTGCACCGCTCCGTCTCCTTCCGCCCCCGCTGCGTCCCTGCCCTTCCCCGGGCCGGCACCGCCCGCCTTCGGCCGGCACCAGCCGCGCGGTCAGGCCCGTACGAGCCGTTCGGCCCTCACACCCGCTCCGGCGACCGCGGCGGCGGCAGCGGTGACGGTGGCACCGGTGGCCGCCACGGGCGCCTGCTTGCCGACGCCGCCCTCCGGTCCCGCCATCAGGATCGACCGCTGGAGGCGGCGCAGCGCGGTCGACGGCTCCAGCCCCAGGTCGCGGACGAGCGTGGCGCGCAGCCGCTGGTACACGTCCAGCGCCTCGCCCCGGCGGCCCGAGCGGTGCAGCGCGAGCATGAACTGCCCGTGCAGGTTCTCGTGGGTGCGGTACCGGCTCACCAGCACCGTCAGCTCCGCCAGCAGCTCCCGGTGGCGGCCCAGCTTCAGGTCGGCCTCGATGCGCTGGTCGAGCGCGCACAGCCGGGTCTCCTCCAGCCGGCGCGTCTCCATGTCCAGCTGCACGCCGCCCTGTACGTCGGCGAAGGCAGGGCCCGACCACAGGGCGAGCGCCTCGCGCAGCCGCTGGGCGGCGACCGGGAAGTCCCCCGCGTCTATCGCCCGGTAGCCCATCCCGGCCAGCCGGTCGAACTCCCGTACGTCGCTGGTCCCGCCGCCGCTGTTGAGCAGGTAGCCACCGGGCAGCGTGACGAGCACGTCCTTCGCGGTGCGTTCCCCGTCGCCGCCCTCCAGGGCGGTCGCGATCAGCGCGCGCAGCTGGAGGACGTACGTCTGCAGAGTCGTGCGGGCACTGCGCGGGGGCATCGTCCCCCACAGCTCCTCGATCAGCGCCGACACCGGTACGACCTGGTCGGCGTGGAGGGCCAGGAGTGCCAGGACCTGCCGGGGCTTGGGGGCGGTGGGAGTGATGGAGATCCCGTTCTCCCGCACGGCGAGTGCGCCCAGTACATCGATGTCCACGTCGTACTCCCCTGTCCTTTGGATGAGTCGCAAGAGTCAGTAGAAAACAGGCCGGACGGTTTGTCAATGCGAAACCGGGCAGCCAGTTTCCCCCTTGGCGAGATCTCGACGCCGTACAGCAATCCCACTTGACCTGGGCTTTTATGGGCCAGACGCCCACCCACGACAGCGCGGAGCTCTTCAGCCGCCTCACAACAACAGCCATCTAACACCCTCAGAGGGCCAAAAATCAAACCAGTCAGTCTGTTTCCTGATCGGCGAATGCCTCGACGAGGACCGCAGCCGCCACCTCGTCGCTCGCGATCCCCGGCAGGACCACGGTCCAGATCCGGGTCAGAAGCTGTCGGGGGGCGCGTCCGGGCTCGACCCCTGCGAGCCCCTCCAGCCCGACCGTCAACGCCACCACCAGACGGGTCGCGTCCTGCGGGGACACCCCGTCGGCCAGCAGGCCCGCCCGCCCGGCGGCGGCCAGCAACTCCCCGGCCCGCAGCCTCAACCGCCCGCGCAGGTCCACCCGGCTGCTGTGCGCGGCGTCGGCGCTCAGCGCGAACGCGGCCCGTACGACGATGTCCTCGGCCAGCAGCGCCAGCACCGTGTACGAGGATCCGACCAGCACCCGCAACGGCCCGCCGGCTCCCTCGGGCTCCCCCTCCACCGCCGCTGCCTCACACAGCGTCCGCACGGCCCGTTCCTCGACGGCCAGGGCCAGCGAGGCCTTCCCGTCGAAGTGGAAGTGCAGGGCACCGGAGGTCACTCCGGCCCGCCGGCTGATCGCTGCGATCGACGCGGCGGTGAACCCCTTCTCGGCGAACACCTCCGCGGCAGCGCGCACCAGCGATTCCCGGGTGCGTGCCGCACGCTCCTGCTTGACCATGGGGGGCTCTCCACACCGCATCCGCCGCATCAGCGGTCCGCCCCGCACAAAGGGGTACGTGACATCCTGCGCCACAGTCGGGTCCCCCACCGGAGCCGGACCGGACTCCCACCGGAGCACCCCCACCCTCAGGGCATTAACGCCGTTAACGCCCTCCCATCAACGACCCGCACCCCCAGCCCGGCCCCTCCTACGACACACGGACACCCGCCTCCATCGTGCAGACCCCCCACGGACGCCCCACACGGCAACCCACCCCAACCGCCCCCCAGGCATTAACGCCGTTAACGCCCCTCCCACTAACGGCGCCAACACTCCACCCCAAGCCCCCCCACCCGACCCCTCCCCCGACGCACCACAACAGCCGGACACCCACCTCCCTGGGGCAGAACCCACCTGCCCACAACCCCCCACCGACACCCCGCACGACTCCCACACCAGCAGCCCGCAACAACCCACCCCCAAGCATTAACGCCGTTAATGCCCCTCCCATTAACGGCGTTAACACCCCCTCCACACCAAGCCCGCACCCCCCACCCACCACACCCGACCCCTCCCACGACACACCACAACAGCCGGGCACCCACCTCCCTCGGCCAGAGCCCACCTCCCCACGGGCGCCCCACACGACAACCCACCCCAACCGCCCCCACCAGCGGCCCTCAACAACCCCCACCCCCAAGGCATTAACGCCGTTAATGCCCCTCCCATTAACGGCGTTAACACCCCCTCCACACCAAGCCCGCACCCCCCACCCACCACACCCGACCCCTCCTACGACGCACCACAACAGCCGGACACCGCCTCCCTCGGGCAGATCCCACCTCCCCCCAACCCCCACCGGCGCCCCGCACAGCAGCCCACCCCCACCGACGCCCCGACAGCGCACCCCTCCCCGACCCGCACCCGCACCCGCACTGGCCCCGGCACACCAAAAAGGCGGTGACGCCAACCGCCACCGCCACGAACGACGTGAACTCCCCTGCCCCTGCCCCTGCCCCTGCCCCGGGCCCCCGGGCCCCCGGGCCCCGCAGCCCCGCAGCCCCGCAGCCCCGCAGCCCCGCAGCCCCGCAGCCCGCCCTACCTCAGGCCATCCCCCGCCGCTCCACCAGCAGCCCGACCCCGTCGAAGATCCGCTGCAGCCCGAACTCCAGCCCCTGCCCCTGCCCCTGCCCCCCGTGCCCCGCAACGGACCCCAACGCCGCCGCCACCGCCGGATACGCCTCCCCCCGCTCCCGCACCACCTCCGCGAGCACGGCCCCCAGCTCCTCGTCCACCCCGCCCGAGCCCCCCATGGCCCGCTCCTGCTCGGCGATCCCCCGCACGTGCCCGGTGACCAGCACCACCACATCCATGGCCTCGGCCCCGCTCAGCCCGCACCCCTCCAGCGCGGCCAGCGCCCGCTCCAGCCACCCGACCTCCCGAGGCCCCAACGCCCGCGCCCCCACGGTGGCGTCCAACAGCCACGGATGCGCCCGGTACCCGGCGAGCAGTTCCCGTGCCCACACCCCGAGCCCGCCCCGCCAGCCGCTCCCGGCCCCGGCCAACGCCGCGTCCAACCCCCCGGCGGGATCCGGGAGAGCCGCCTCCACCATCAGCGCGACGAGCTCCGCCTTGCCCGGCACGTACCGGTAGAGGGCCATCTTGGTGACCGACAGCTGCCCGGCCACCCGCTGCATGGACACCCCGCCGAGCCCCTCCGCATCGGCGATGCCCACTCCGGCCACCGCGATCTGCTCCAGGGTCAGCCCCCGCCGTGGCCCCCGGGCCGGAGTCACCGGCGGCCCCCACAACAACCGCACCGCCGCACCCCACTGCCCGTCCGCCACCGCCGGCTCCCCTCACCCACACCAAAATTGCGTCCACCGTACACAACACATTCCGCCACCCCCGGCCCCCAACGGGCACCCCCACGCCCCACGCCCCCGGCCCGCTCCAACAGCCAGGCAACCGACAGCCAGGCAGCAGGCAGCCAGACCGGCACCACGGGAAGGCCGGCACCACGGCAGACCGACACCACAGGCAGACCGGCACCACGGGCAGACCGACACCCGGGCAAGCCGCCCCACCAAACCCCCCGCTCACCCCCTCCCCAGGTACTCCCGATACCAACCCGCGTCCCCCTCCAGGCACGCCAACGCCCCCGGCCCCGGCGCGCACCCGGCGGCGTCCCAGATCGGCGCGCTGTCGTACCAGTGGTCCTGCGCAACCAACTTGAACTGGCTCGGGCCCACCCGGCACCCGGCCGCCGCCATGCGCTCCAGGCACTCGGCCTCGGAAAGGTCCCCGTCGACCGGCGCGAGCACACCCCGCTCGATGAGCGCCCCCACCAGCTCGGCGGCACGCACCGGCACGGGATGACTGGCATGCCAGACCGTCCCCCCGGCCGGACCGGCCCCTAGCGCGAGCCTGCCGATCAGCCGGGCGAGGTCACGCACCGCCACCACCGACAGCAGCGCCCGCCCCCCTTCCCACAGCGCCCCCGTGGCATCGAGGAGTTGCTCCAGCGCGGGAACCAGCCACCGGTCCCCGGCCCCGATCACCAGCCCGGGCCGGAGCACCACCGCCCCCGCCGCCAGCGCGGGCACCTCCCCCGCCAGCCGGGTGCGGCTTGCCGGGGACTGGGGCGCGGGGACGACGCCGTCCACGGCGATCCCCCGGTGAGGGCCACGGCCGTAGACGGCCGAGGTGGACAGGTGGACGATCCGCCGGACACCGGCCCGCCCCGCCTCCTCCATCAACGCCGCGGCTCCCCCGACGTTGACGGCTGCGCACTCCCCCTCGTCGGATCCGATCCGCGAGGCCAGGTGAAGAAGGACGTCCGCCCCCTCACAACTCCCGCGCAGCGATCCGGGGTCGGACAGGTCCGCCGGGAACCACTCGTCGGCCCGGGCCCGCCCGTCCGCCCCCGGGGCCCTGCGGCCCACTGCCCGCACGATCAGGCGCGGGGCCCCCGGCCCCGCCTCGTCCCGGATACGGGCGAGTTCGGCGAGTACCGCCGAACCTATGAAACCGGTGGCGCCAGTGATCACCAGCGTCTGCGGCTCGGCCATCAGGTAAGTCCCTCCCCAGGAAAACGCCGAACGGCCGCAATGTTATGTCTGGTCACCTCGGACCCCGGCCCACAGAACGGCGCTCACCTTGACCTCCTCACCCGCCTCGCAACCCGCACCCGCCCCCCGACAGAGCGAACCCGCACCCACCCCCCAGCAGCACGAAGACAGCGAACCCACACCCACCCCCCAACAACACAAGAACAGCCAACCGGCAGTGCCACCCCCCACCGGAACCACCCGCGGACCGCTGTCCGGAAAGACAGCCCTGGTGACCGGCGCGAGCCGCGGCATCGGCCGCGGCATAGCCGAGCGGCTGGCGGCCGACGGCGCCCTCGTGGCCGTCCACCACGCACGCAACGTCGAAGCCGCCGCCGAGGTCGTGGACTCGATCCGCGCCACCGGAGGCGACGCCTTCCCCCTCCGGACCGAACTCGGCGTCCCCGGCGACGCCCAGGCCCTCTACTCCGCTTTCGACGCCGAACTCCTCCGGCGGGGCATCGAGCCCCGGCTCGACATCCTCGTCAACAACGCCGCGGTCAGCGGCTCGGCGCGGATCCACGAGGTCACACCGGAGCTGGTGGACAGGATCTTCTCGGTCAACGTCACGGCGCTCCTCTTCGTCACCCAGGAGGGCCTGACCCGCATGCCGGACGGCGGCCGGATCATCAACCTCTCCTCGGCCATCACGCGCATGTCCTACCCGGAGTCCGTCGTGTATTCCATGAGCAAGGGGGCGGTCAACACCCTGACCCTCGCCCTCGCCAAGGAGCTCGGCCCCCGGGGCATCACCGTGAACGCGGTCGCCCCCGGGTTCACCGCGACCGACATGAACGCGAAGCTCCGCACCACGCCCGAGGGGGTGGCACGGCTGGCCGGCCTGTCCGTCTTCGACCGCATCGGCAACCCCTCCGACATCGCCGGCCTGGTGGCCTTCCTCGCCTCACCTGACTCCCTGTGGGTCACGGGCCAGCGTCTCGACGCCTCGGGCGGCATGCACCTCTAGCCCGGCACCGTTAACGCCGTTAACGCCGAACACCATTAACGGCGTTAACACCCCACCAGCCACCCACCCCACCCCACCGCCACCCCACCCCTTCCAAAAAGCAACACCCAAACCCCCACCTCCCACCCCAAACCACCATCTACTAAGCTCCTTAAAAGTACTGGTCGACTGGTTTTCTTTCTCCTCCTCCCACTAGATTGATCTTCGATACCCCCGGACGAAACAGACATCAGGAGACACACGTGGCGAGGGTCAGACAGGTACGGGCTGAGATCACCCGGCAGGCGATCCTCGACGGCGCGGCCATCGCCTTCGACCACGCGGGCTTCGGCGGCACCAGCCTCAGCGACGTGGTCAAGCACGCCGGAGTCACCAAGGGCGCCCTGTACTTCCACTTCCCGTCCAAGGAGGCGCTCGCCCGCACCCTGGTGGAGGAGCAGTTCCAGGTATCCGAGGGCGTCCCCTCCCTGGAGGCCCCGGGCCTCCAGACCGTCATCGACCTCACCCACCGGATGGCGTTCGGGCTGCGCACCAACGTCCGCATCCGCGCCGGGATCCGCCTGGTCGTCGAGTTCGGCTCGTTCACGGACCCGGACCCCTCCCCCTACAACGCCTGGATCGAGACCTGCCGCATCTGTCTGACGCCGGCCCAGGAACGCGGCGACGTCCTGCCCTCGGTCGACGTGCGCGAGCTCTCGACCTTCCTCGTCGGCTCCTTCACCGGCGTCCAGGTCACCTCGCACGTCCGCACCGACCGCGAGGACCTGCACGCCCGGATCGTCGACCTCTGGACCTTCCTCCTCCCGGGGATCGTGCCCCCCGACCGCCTCGCCCTCTTCGACCCGGCGGGCTCGGCGGCCTGCCGCAGGGAACTCGAACTGCCCACCGCCCCGCCCGTCCCCGTCTCCTGACACCTCCTCCAGGGCGGTCCCGCGCACCCGCGGGGCCGCCTTTTCCCATGTCCGGGGCCCTCCCCACCCATTTCGTTAGCAAAACCCAAGCGTGGCGCCCACGCAGACCCAAGAACGTTAGTAAAGTCCCTCCCATGACTTCGCCCTCGTCCCAGAACGACCGAGAGAAGGTCGTCTCCAAACTCCCCCCGTGGCTCCGCCAGGAATTGAAGATCCGCACCGCCCAGCTGCGGGTCGACATCCAGGACGCCGTCCACCAGGGCATCGCGCACTGGAGCGCCCTCGCCTCCGCCCCCTCCCCCGTCGACACCTCCGGCGCCGAGTCCTTCTCGACGTGGCTGCCCGCCGGCCAGTGGGAGTCCTTCCGCACCGACTCCAAGGACCGCGGCGTCTCCCTCATCCAGGGTCTCGCCCAAGCGGTGCACCTCTGGCTGGAGATGAACCCGGCGCCCACGGTCAAGCGCCCCTCCGTCGTCCGCCGCATCGTCGTGTGCAACCAGAAGGGCGGCGTCGGCAAGACCGCCATCACCGCCGGCACCGCCGAGGCCCTCGCCGAGGACCCCTCGGCCCTGCACCCGGTCCGCGTCGCCCGCCAACTGGCCCGCCGCGCCACTCCCGAGGAAGCGGACGGCACCCACTCCACCACCCCCCTGGACCTCGAAGACCTCCCGGGCCTGGGCATGCGCGTCCTGCTCGTCGACTTCGACCCCCAGGGCCACCTCACCAAGCAGCTCGGCCAGCAGCCGCTCCCCATCGGCGGCGACAGCCTCACCTGCCACATGGCCGGCGAGGCCAAGGGCCCCCTCCAGGACCTGATCGCCCCCATCGAGCACGACCGCTTCGGGGACCGCCTCCACCTCCTGCCCGCCTGCACGGACGCCTTCCTCCTCGACGTCCGCCTCTCCACCGTCCGCGCCCGCGAGGCCGCCCTCGAACGCGCCCTCGCCCCCGTCGAGTCCGACTACGACGTCATCCTCATCGACTGCCCGCCCAGCCTCGGCCTGAGCATGGACGCGGCGATCTACTACGGCCGCCGCCGCGACGCCGAACAGCCGGGCGCCTCCGGCGCGCTGATCGTGGTCCAGGCGGAGGACTCCTCGGCCGACGCCTACGACCTCCTCACCTCGCAGATCAACGACCTGCGCGACGACCTCAGCCTGGACATCGACTACCTCGGCCTGGTCGTGAACCTCTACGACGGCCGCCGCGGCTACATCGCGACCAGCTCTCTCCAGGCCTGGATGGACATAAAGGATCCCCGGGTCGTCGCGATCGTCCCCGACCTCAAGGAACAGCGCGAGTCCGTCCGCCTGAAGCAGCCCCTCTTCGTCTACGCCCCCAACGGCGACCAGGCCGTCGCCCTGCGCGCCCTCGCCCGGGAGATCTCATGAGCAGCAAGGCCGACAAGCTCGGTGTCTCGGCGTCCTTCGCACGGGCCCAGCCCGTCAGCGTCAGCTCCCGCCGCGCCGCCATCGCCGAAGCCACGGGCGCCCCCACCTCCGGGGTCGTCCCGCCCTCCGAGGTCCCCATCGAGGCCCTGGCCCACAACCCGTTCAACCTCCGCGAGGACCTCACCGACCTCGACGAGCTGGCCCAGTCCCTCACCTCAAGGGGCCAGCTCCAGCCCCTGGCGGTCGCGACCCGCATGGCCTTCATGGAGGCCCACCCGGGTGCCACCGACGGCCTCGGCCGCGCCCCGTACGTGGTCATCGACGGCAACCGCCGCCTCGCGGCCGCCCAACTGGCCGGGCTCAGGACGATGCACATCCACGTCAACGACGCCCTGTCCGCCTCGGCCGCCGACATCCTCGAATCGGCGCTCATCGCCAACGTCCACCGGGTCGACGTGGCCCCCATGGACCAGGCCCGCGCCCTCCAGGAACTCGTCGACGTCCACGGCTCCCAGGCCCAGGTGGCCAAGCGGATCGGCAAGACCCCGGCCTGGGTCTCCCAGCGCCTGACCCTCCTCAACCTGACGCCCGACCTCCAGGAGAAGGTGGAGACGGGCGAGCTGAAGGTCGAGCCGGCCCGCCGCATCGGCCGTCTCCCCCAGGAGGACCAGGCGGCGGCCGCCACCGAGAGCATTAACGCCGTTAACCCCCCGCGCCAGCGCACCCGCCCGGCACCCCAGACCGTTAACGCCGTTAACGCCCCCACGCCCAGCTCCACCCCCACTCCCCAGCCCACCCCCCGCATCACGATCTCCGCCCAGTCCCCGGAGACCATCGCGGACGCCCTCACCGCCCACCTCACCCCGGACGACCTCAAGGCCGTCACGGAGCTCCTGATGCAGCGCATCTGAGCCGGGCAGCACGCACGTCGGGGGCGCTGACGGCATTAACGCCGTTAACGCCCCACGTGTGTTTCATGTGCGTTCAACCGTGCGGTTCACATAGGGTGCTCCTGGAGGTAGCAATGAGCGAGACGAACGAACAGACCACCCTCTTCGCAGCGGTCGACGCCCTGCTCGAAGAAGCAGCGGCCAAGGACGGGCTCCCCGCCCCCGACGAACGCAAGCGCCTGCGCGAGGCCGCCGGCCTGAGCCAGGACCAGATCGCCAAGGCCCTCTCCGTCCGCCGCGAGACCGTCACCTCCTGGGAGACCGGCCGCACGGCCCCCCGTCCCCCCAAGCGCGCGGCCTACGCCCGCCTCCTGGAAGGCCTCGCCTCCCTCCACCCCCTCCCGAACACCCTTAACGCCGTTAACACGCCCCCACCCGCACCCCTTAACGCCGTTAACACCGCCCCCTCCACCCCACCCACCACCGTTAACGCCCCCACCCCACCCACCCCCATTAACGCCGTTAACGCCCCCACCCCCTCCTCCCCCACCCCCCAGCCCCCCGTCAAC